>NZ_JAZDRM010000002.1:0-232666 GCF_047501495.1 Ancylobacter sp. G4_0304
GCTCAATAACTCCATGTAGATCACTCCGCTGTCCCCCGCGATGCCGCGTGAGACGTGGTGAAAACATGGGTCAGTTCTCGATGGAAAAATCCGCTCCTGCCGGGTCAGATCTCAGTGGAAATCAACACCGAGGGCAATGAGGACGTCAAGCTTCGCCAAGACGCCACGCAGAGAGGTGGTGTCTGCTGTAAAGAGCCTCGTAATCAGTCGCTCTTCATCATCGGAAGCCGCCGCCTCTTCCTTCTGAGTCGCGGTGTAACCTATGGCGCGATCCGCGTCGTCCCAACGCTGCTGATGTACTCGCAGCGCTGCCCCGACTTCGTCGCGCTGGATACAAAGCGATGGCACATCGGCCGCAAGCTCATCGAACTGCCGTAGAGAGCTGACTCGCACCGGGGACGGCAGTTCGGCTGCATGAAGAAGCACCTGCGGAAAGCCTACCGCTCGCGCGAGTTCGGACTCTAGACGCTGCTGCTTCCGGCACAGGGCAAGGGTTCGTCGGTGTGCATGATGCCATGCTTTCCACGCTATGAGTGCGGCATCCGTTGTGACGGCATCCTGCGGTGCGGCTGCAGCAGAACTGTTGAAGGAAGAGCCGCCGACCGTCGCCAGGGCGGCAGCGAGAAGGTCCCTCCGGGATGGTCGGGACAGACTCATGCTAATCTCAGAATCAGCCATGATCCGAGCTCCAGACAGCTTGGGTTGTGGTCAGGCCGTTCTGAGTGGGCCAACACTCGGAACGGCCGTCTAAACGACAATCGTAACGTGGATACGATAACTCTTGCGACGGCACCCTTCAATGAATAATCGTATCACCGTTACGAAATGACACCGATTCAGTCCAGAATGGCGCGTGCGGCTCTCGGCTGGGGCACCCGTGACTTGGCGCAGAAGGCGAACGTTTCACCCGACACGATCGCGCGTCTGGAGCGCGGCGAGCGCCTCAGGGCTGCTACGGTCGCGGCCATCAGAATCACTTTTGAAGCCGCAGGGATTGAGTTCATTCCCGAGAACGGCGGCGGCGCCGGGGTGCGCTTCCAGAAGCCGGCGGCATCTGATTGACGCCCGATCTATGGCACCTCCTTGAGGGGGGCGGGGTCTTTGGCGGATAAGCTGGACCAAGCCCTGCCAATCGCGAGTTCCCTTCGGTCTCGCACGCGGCGGCCAGGAAATTTCTCAAATCAAGTCGTCGACCGTCACCGACAGAGCATCGGCGATCTTCTTAAGCGTTGTCACGGTGCCGTCGCGCTTGCCGGTTTCGATCTGCGATAGGAAAGCTTGCGCGATACCGGCTTTTTCGGCGAGTGAACTAGCGGACAGGCCACGGTGTTCCCGCCAAACGCGGATGGCATTCTCGCCGGCCACAAGTCGATCGACAATGGCGGCGGGCACGAGTTCTTCTTCACCGCTGGCGAGGCGCTCCTTAAAACGGCGCACGGTCGCGATGTCGGTGGCATCCTCAGCGGCTGCGACGAGCGCTTCATAGTCGGCCTCCGGCAGGACAACCAGACGGTCGCCGGCCGGGGTGGTGATGATCTGGGTGTTCATGGCGGCCCTCCTTGGCCTCAGTCGTAGACATTCCCGCGCGGGGCAACCCGGATGATCGAGATCACCCGCCCATCTTCAGCGAAGACGACGCGCCAGTCGCCGATCCGCAGGCGATAGATGCCCGGCTCACCCTTCAGGGCCTTGACGTTGTTCACTAGGCTCGCTGGATCGGCAGCATATTGGGCGATTTTGCCCATGATCGTTTCAGCGACGTTCCGAGGCGCCTTCCGCAGGGCGCGCAGAGCGTCTTTGCTGTAGGCGATCTCTTTCATACGCGCGACGTAGCACATTGCTATCAATTCGGCTATAGCAAAATGCTATCGAACGAAAGGTCGTATCTCCGTGCTCGCCGGGGGAATCGAACCCCGACTTTCGTCGTGAGGGGGTGGGCCAAAGCGAAAGCCGCCTTCCGTTCTTCGCCATTTTTGGTTCGCATTCCGCAGGCGTTCGTTTACGATACGAATTCGCCCATGATTGCAAGTCTATCTATTTATAATCTAAGAAATTTGAGCCTGTATTATGTTGGTATTGCTGTTGGTATCGATTTTGGACGCGGGCGGAAAGCTTAATAAATACAATGATGGCTCAACCCTATTGACCATCGAGTGGGAATGATTTTTGCCCCTCCGGCAGTATCCGATTGTACGCCGTGGTACGACATAACTAACTGAAAACACAGAATAAAACTATCACTGTCTATCGCCGTCTATCGAGGAGCAATGCTCCGATTTGACGGTATAGCGGACGGTATGGGGGAACTTGTTCGGTCGGGGATTTCTCTATACCGTCAGGGCTAAGAGAGCTGCTGACGGTATGGTTTTTGGCCGTAAATAGCGAAAAAGGCGGGAGAAAATCGCTTCCAGCGACCCCGGTTTTGACCTGACGGTATAATTGGCGCCTCTCTGCTGTTTTTGGACAGATTTGGAGGCCCTCATGCTAACCGACACGGCGATTAAGGCACTGAAACCACAGAAAAATTGTACAAGGTGAGCGATCGTGACGGTATGTACGTCGTGGTCCAGCCGTCAGGGGCCATCGTGTTCCGGTACGACTACCGACTCAACGGACGGCGCGAGACGCTGACGCTGGGTCGATATGGCCCTGACGGCCTCTCGCTAGCCAGGGCTCGCGAGAAGCTAATCGATGCGAAGCGGGCCATTTCAGAGGGGCGGTCGCCTGCTCAAGAGAAGCAGCACGACAAGCGTCGACTGAAGGAAGCGAAGCGGTTCGGCGAGTTCGGCGAAAAGTGGTTCCAGGAGTCGCGTATGGCGGACAGCACGCGGGCTATGCGGCGCTCCATCTACGAGCGAGACATTCTGCCGACATTCCGAAACAGGCTCCTGACGGAGATCACGCCGGACGATCTCCGTATGATGTGTGGGAAAGTGAAGGATCGCGGCGCTCCAGCCACGGCCGTCCATGTGCGTGATATCGTGAAGCTGATCTTTGCATTCGCCATCCTGCATGGCGAGAAGGTCGCCAACCCAGCGGATGAGGTTGGGCCTGCGTCCATCGCGACCTTCGTGCCGAAGGATCGGTCCCTATCGCCTGCGGAGATCCGCGTCATGCTCGGTCAGCTTGAGCATGTGCCGACACTGCCGACCATACGGTTGGGAATGAAGCTTTTCCTCCTGACGATGGTCAGGAAGAGCGAGCTCCAGGATGCAACTTGGGATGAGGTCGATTTCGAGAACGCCGTCTGGTCGGTACCCAAGGAAAGAATGAAGCGCTCGAAGGCACACAACGTCTACCTGTCTCAGCAGGCCGTCGACATCTTCATCGCGTTGAAAACCTGCGCCGGCAATTCGCGCTATGTCCTTCCGTCGCGATATGACGCTGACGCGCCAATGTCGCGGGCGACATTCAATCGGATCACGACCGCAGTGGTCGTTAGAGCGAAAAAGGAGGGGCTGCCACTCGAGCCCTTCACGGTTCACGATCTTCGACGCACGGGCTCGACCTTATTGAATGAGCTCGGCTTCAACAGTGACTGGATCGAGAAGTGCCTGGCGCACGAGGACGGCCGATCCTCGCGTGGTGTCTACAACAAGGCAGAGTACGAGCATCAACGCCGGCATATGACGCAAGAGTGGTCCAATCTGGTGGACGCTTGGGTCTTGGGGCGGAAGTATGTCCCGACTTTACTCCCGGCCACGATGGAGCTGCTTGAGCTCGAGCCTAGTGTTTGACGGGCCGCGAACGGCGCAATCTCACATCGGGACTGGGAGCGCGCTTAAGGGTGTTAGCTCGAGAGGCATGGCGTCGAGCGTCGAGCCAGGCTTCGACCTCTGCCAAGTCCCAGACGACGCAGCGCGAGGTGAGATAGAAGCGCTGCGGGAATTCTCCTCGCTGCTCCATGTCGTAGATCGTGCTGTCGGCAAGCGGCACGATTTCTCGTAGCTGCTGCCGGCGAATTGTCCTGCGGGCGACATGCTGCGCGGCGCTCATACCGTATCTCCACTTCTTTGCTCATGTGGAGATAGAAGGCGATAGATCTTCCGCATTGAAGCCCCCGCAGGAACATGCACCATAGATCATGAATGTGTTCATGGATGTGGTTCTTCTTCTTGATTATTCGAGGTCCGCGTCGATGCGCGTGATCAACCCGTCGGCGTTGATGGAGATATCGAGGAGGCCGATTTCGTGACCGAAATCCCCCGTGAAATCGACGCGCACACGGGCTCGGGCTTCACCGAGGCTCTCGATGGAGAGGAAGCGTGTGACCGTGTGATAGCCCGCGAAATATCGGTCGATATAGTCGCGAATTCCGGCGTGACCGTCGAAGCGGTGACCCGTCGACGGATCGTCGATTATCGCATCCGGCGTGAACAGGGTCACTGCGGCGTCGGCGTCGAAGGCGTTGGTCGCGGCGATCAGCGCATCGGCTTTCGCGCGCAAAATGGTATTGCTCATCGCATCAGCTCGCGTGCTGCCAGCTTTTGAAGACGAATTCGACGCTGTAGCCGTCGAGATCCCGGACCTGGGCCGCGTAATAGCGGGGGTCATAATGCAGCTGCGGACCGGGTGGATGGATCTCGGTGGCGCCCGCCGCCAGGGCCTGGGCGTAGGCGGCGTCCACCATGGCTTCGGAATCCGCGACGAAACCGACATGTACCGCGCCGGGCGCGGCCGTGCCCGCGCGCAGCCAGAAGAACATGCGCCCGTTGGCGCCGAAGCCCTTGAGGTCGGGGTGGCCGGGCGGTCCGTCCCGGCCGTCATAGTCCAGGCGGGCGGTGATCCCGAGGATCGGGAGCACCCGCCCGTAGAAGGCGATCGAGCGCTCGATGTCGCTGACGTTAAGGAAAATATGGTCGAGCATGTGTGAGCCTCCTTTAGATGATGTAGCCGCCGCCGATCTCGATGTTCTGGGCATTGACCCAACGGTTCTCGTCCGAGAGCAGGCTGGCGACCATGCAGCCGACGTCGTCGGGCTCCCCGACGCGACCGAGCGCGGTCTGCCCGGCAAGGAGTGCTTCGAATTCATCCGTGAGGCCGCCGCCCAGCTCGGTGCGGATCGGTCCCGGCGCGACGGAGTTGGCGCGGATGCGGCGGTCGCCAAACTCCTTGGCCATGTAGCGGGTCAGCACCTTGAGCCCGCCCTTGAAGGAGGCATAGGGCGCCACGCCAGCAGTGGCCACGCGGCTGGTCGCGCTCGTCACATTCACGATGTGGCCGCCATCGGCCATGAGGGGAAGGAGTGTCTGGGTGAGGAAGAACGGACCCTTGAGATGCACGCGGAACAGGCCGTCGAACTCGTCTTCGGTCACCGTTGCGATCGGGTTGTAGAGGCCATAGCCCGCATTGTTGACGAGGACGTCGAAGGAATTAGCGTTCCAGGTCGCCGCCAATGCTAGCCGTACCGCATCGCGAAACGCCGGGAATTCAGCGGTGCTGCTGACGTCCAGCTCCAGAGCGACGGCCTTGCCGCCGTCCGCTTCGACGGCGCTGACGAGCTTCTCGGCCGCCTGCCGGTTGCTGTTGTAGGTCAGAATGACGCCCATGCCGCGCTTGGCGCATTGGACTGCGATGCTGGCTCCAAGGCCCCGGCTTCCCCCGGTGATGATGACGATGCTCATTTGGCACTCCTTCAATCGGATGCCCAAACGATAGCCGTTATGCCGTACGTCCCGCTCTCACGATCCTCTTCGAATATTGCCTATTTCTGCTTTCCTGTTGAAGCGGAGCAGGTCGTGTGAAACAACAAATCCATGGATACACAGCTTCAAGAACTTAGACGACTGGCGTCCCAGGCGGAAAACCGCCGGACGGAAACAGGCATTCCACGCGTCGCCATGGTTCAGGGGGAGATCCCGGAGCATCAGCTCGCAGCCGTCTACGATCCGATGATCAATCTGATCCTGACCGGATCAAAGACGATGACTGTTGGCGACCGCACCTTCCGATACGATCCCGCCACCTATTTCGTGATGTCAGTGGATTTGCCGGCAGTGGGGTCCGTGCACGCCTCTGCCGTCGGAGATCCCTATCTCGCAGTGAGCTTGACACTCGAGCCCGCGATCGTTGCCAATCTGTTGGCGGATCTGCCCAAACCTGCCGGGGGCGAACTCTATAGCTCCGGCTTCTCGGTCGCGCCGGTGACACCCGAACTGCTCGACGCCTGGCTGCGAATGTTGCGCTTGATGGAACGCCCTGATGAGATTGCAGCTCTTGCTCCGGCCTACGAGCGCGAAATTCTCTTCCGGGTTTTGCAGGGGCCGCTCGGCTGGATGCTGCGGGACGTTGCGACCCCTGACACTGCTCTGTCCCGGATCGGCATCGCCATCCAGTGGATCAGGGAAAACTTCGCCAAGCCGCTACGCGTCGATGCCTTGGCGGAGATGGCCGCACTCAGTGTCTCCGCGTTCCACCGCCACTTCAAGGCGGTGACGGCGCTCAGTCCGCTGCAGTATCAGAAGCACGTACGGTTGCTGCACGCGCGATCGCTCCTCATTGCCGGCGAAGGCAATGCGACATCGGTTGCGTTTGGCGTGGGTTACGAAAGTCCGACGCAGTTCAGCCGGGAATATGCCCGGCAGTTCGGTCTGCCGCCGTCGAAAGACGCAGCGAGGCTGCGCGGCTCTGGGGACGTGCCGAGCAGCGATCACAGGTCTTCTTCAACGCCGTACCCGTAACGCCATAATCCCCGGCAACTTGGGTCATGGGTTTGGACCAAACCTGCTCGTAAAGCTCTTCCCGAGAAACTGTGTTCACCTCTCAACCTCTGTCGTCGCACCACTCGGATTTCACCTATGTCAGCACCTGGGTGGGCTTCGTCTACGCCGCCTTTGTGATCGACGCCTATGCTCGCCGCATCGTCGGCTGGCGGGTGAGCCGAACCGCTCATGCCAGCTTCGTGCTGGATGCGCTGGGGAGCGGGCCCTTCACGAGCGACGGCCCGCCCATCGCCGCGGCCTGGTGCACCATAGCGACCGCGGCTCGCAATAGGTGAGCATTCGCTACACCGAACGGCTGGCTGAGGCCGGCATCGAGCCCTCGGTCGGCAGCGTCGGTCACAGCTATGACAACGCGCTCGCCGAGACGATCAACGGCCTCTACACGGCCGAGGTCATCCATCGGCGGGGGCCCTGGCGATCCTTCGAGGCCGTCCAGTTCGCGACGCTCACCTGGGTCGACCGGTTCAACCATCGCCGGCTGCTGGAGCCCATTGGCGTTATGAGTCCGCTGCCTAAGCCTCGGAAGGGACGGCTCCCGGCAATACTGCCAGGGGCGGCCCTTTGGTGATCTTGAGCGCCTGTCCGGCCGGCGCGGCACCTCGGCGCGGCCGGTGCAGTGTCGTCCGGGTAGCCGTTTGCCACCCCCTCGAATACAGGGGCTGCAAGTATCCAGCTCGCTACCGCGGCTCACTGAGGCTGTCGGTCCACGAAATTTTGGGCTTTCGTCAACCTGCTGAAGCAGTGGGACAGGACGGGATGACCTGTGAGGGCGCGCCGCCATTGCCGCACGCAGGACGTCACGGCGTTGCGGCGGAACCCGCTCGACGACGCAACACCATCCCGCCGTGATGCAGCGTATCGAGGTTCACGAAGTCGCCATCGGCGGTGAAGCCGGTGTCGTCCCAATACTCGATATGCGTGCCGGTCACTTCATAGCGGCCTTCATAGGCCAGCTCGCGTGTGCCGCGCGCCTCGACATAGCGGCCGTTGGGCAGAAGCTGGTGGCGGACGCGGCCATCGTCGGTGACCCACATGCCGGCATAGGGATGGTTGGGCTGCAATGCGGGCTCCTCGGCATAAGCGGGCTGGCTCAAGAGTGCGGCGGTCATCACGACCGCAAAGGCGTGGCGCATGATCGGGCTCCTCGATCTCGACGTGGGTTGTCGGCCGCGAAAGCCGAACGGGGCGCCGCAGGGGTTCAGGGATCGCCGGCTCTGCGCGCACGGCGCGAGGCTTGTCGTGGCAAGGCCAGACGCTGCCGGCTATTGCGGGCGCGGCTCGTTGTTCTCGACCACCTGCTGGTAGGCGACGAGATCGAGAAACGCCTCGGCCTCGACGACCAGCCCGTCCTTCATCCGCAGCATCCAGAGGAACCGATTGCGATAGGGTGCGCCGGAGGTCGTCGTGGCCGAGCCGTCGAAGCGGATGAGCACCGTGTCTCCAACGGCGTAGATGCCGCGCACCTCCGGTACGATCGGGGTGGCGAGACGGCTGGTCAGGGGGCGCGATGCCCGTTCGACGAAGTCGTCCTGGCTACGGTATGTGCCGGCGACCGGGCCGGAGCCGTGGATCGTCCAGACGACATCGGGGGCGAGAAGCGCGCCGAAGACATAGGTGCCGCCGCGCCATTTCTCGAAGGCATCCTGAACGATGGCCCTGTTCCGACGTTCGATGGCCGTGTCATGGGTCTCCGCGCCCGGGTCGGATGCCGTGATCTCGGCATGCGCCGGAGCGATGACGGCAAGGAAGGCTGACGCGATGAGCAGCCTGTGGCCCGCGCCTGCAAGGCGGGCGTGCAATGAAAAGAGGGTCATGGGATGGTTCCTCTCGTTGGCATGTGGGGAGCCGTAAGTCTTGTGGCGTTGCGGCCGGTCAGAAGGCGGGCGGTTGCCGGTCGCTCTCCTTCGACATCAGCTGCGAAGCGCGACGGCAGCTCCGCCGAAGATGAGCTGCTGGATCAGGGGGCGCTCCACGAAGCGGGCCGGGAAGATCGGATCGGGTTCGCTGACCCGGTTCAGGCGAGCGAGCTGGTCCGCCGACAGGGCCACGTCCAGCGCGCCAAGATTTTCCTGCGCCTGGGCGAGGGTGCGTGCGCCCATGATCGGCGAGACGACCGCCGGGTTCGCGAGCGTCCATGCCAGCGCGATCTGGGAAGGCGTCGCTCCCACCTCGTCGGCCACGGCGCGCACCTCCTGCGCGATGTCGATCGAGCGCTGGTTGAGATGCCCCGACGAGGCGATGACGCCCTTGCGACTGGAAGACACTGCCGCCTCGCGTGAATCCTGAACGTCCGCAAGGGTGTATTTGCCAGCCAGCACGCCGCCGCCCAGCGGCGACCACGGGAGCACGCCGAGCCCCATCGCCGCGGCCATCGGCATGAGCTCATGCTCGACGGTGCGCTCCACCAGGCTGTATTCGATCTGGAGCGCGACGAAGGGCGACCATCCGCGCAGGTCGGCGAGGGTCTGCATTTCGGCGATCCGCCAGGCGGGCGTGTTGCAGATGCCGAGATAGAGGATCTTGCCGGACCGGACGAGGTCGTCGAGCGCCCGCATCACCTCGTCCGGCCGGGTCGTCATGTCCCATGCGTGGAGGTAGAGAAGATCGATCCGATCGGTGGCGAGCTGCCTCAGGCTTTGCTCGACCGAGCGCACCAGGTTGAGGCGATGGTTGCCGCCCGAATTGGGATTACCGGGCTCACGGGCCATGGTGAACTTCGTGGCGAGGA
The DNA here is from genome assembly GCF_047501495.1 of Ancylobacter sp. G4_0304. Classification (NCBI taxonomy): domain Bacteria; kingdom Pseudomonadati; phylum Pseudomonadota; class Alphaproteobacteria; order Hyphomicrobiales; family Xanthobacteraceae; genus Ancylobacter; species Ancylobacter sp. G4_0304. The sequence goes on from NZ_JAZDRM010000002.1 coordinate 9,451, forward strand.
CGAGCCGCTCCCGCTTGTCGCCGACGAACGCGCCGAGAAAGCGTTCGGCCGCCCCGTTGGTGTAGTTCACCGCGGTATCGATGAAATTACCGCCATGATCGACGTAGAGATCGAAGATGCGGCGCGCCTCGTCACTATCCGCACCCCAACCCCAATCCGATCCGAACGTCATGGTGCCGAGGCTCAACGGTGAAACACGCAAACCCGAGCGACCCAAAAGCTTGTAATCAGCGAGTGTCATGTGTCGGCCACCTCAATTTGACTGATCAAAACCTAGAGGCCTGGTGAGGAGCGGACAACTTGCCCAATGGTGACTACGCTGGTAATCACATGTTACCAATGGCAATGGATCTCACCGGAATTTCTGTCTTTCTGGTCGTCGCGGAGCGGCGGAGCTTCCGCGCGGCCGCCGAGCATCTTGGCGTGACGCGGCCGGCGGTCAGCCAGACCATCCGTCGGCTGGAAGATCGCCTTGGCGTCGCGCTGGTCCAGCGAACGACCCGAAGCGTCAGCCTGACCGAGGCCGGCGAGCAGCTTTTCCAGCGCGTGGCGCCGGCCATCGCCGAGGTCGGCCTGGCACTGGACGCCGCAGCGGATCGGGACACGGCGCCGAGCGGGCTTTTGCGGCTGGCGGTGTCCTCGATCGCGGAACGCTTCATCTCGGGGCCGCTGCTTGCGGGCTTCGCGGACGCCTATCCGGCGGTTCAGCTCGATGTGACCGTCACCGATGAGGAGTTCGACATCGTGGCGGAGGGCTATGATGCCGGGGTGCGGCTTGGCGAGGTGATCGACCAGGACATGATCGCGGTTCCCGTCTCAGGTGAGCAGCGCCAGACCGTGGTCGCGGCGCCCGCCTATATCGAACGCTTCGGTAAGCCTTCCCATCCGTCCGAGCTGGCGCAGCATCGCTGCATAGGCTGGCGTCCCGCGCCGCAAACCGCGCCTTACCGCTGGGAGTTTGGCGAGGGCGGGCGCGAGTTCGACGTCGCCGTCGATCCTGAGATCACCACCAATGACATGTGGCTGATGATCCGCACGGCCTGCGCCGGGGGTGGCATCACCTTCGGCATGGAGGAGACCTTCAGGCCCTATATCGCCGCCGGCCAGTTGGTGCCTCTCCTCGAAGACTATTGCCCGCCCTTCGCAGGCTTCTTCCTGTATTTCCCCAACCGGCGAAATCTCGCCCCAAAGCTCCGGGCGCTGGTCGACCACGTAAAGCGGTGGTCCTAGCGGCTAAGCATCTGCCTGGGGCCGCTCTAGCCTTCGACCTCTGCTGGTGCTCCGCCTTCCTCGCGCATTCAGCGGTCTTGACCCCAAATCTCCGGATTTTGTGCCAAGTTCTCGATCAGCATCTCCGTGAGTACCTGGACCTTCCGTGTGGGATGCTGACCCGGCGGGCGCACGACATAGGCGGCCCCCGGGGGAACTGGATAGCCGGTCATGATCGGGACCAGTGCGCCGGAGGCCACATATTCATAGGTGATGCAGTCCGGGAGCCACGCAATGCCGAGACCTGCCGCCGCCGCGGCGGCGAGCGCCGTCGCGCTGTCGGCCTTGAACCTGCCCTGCGGCTGGACGGTGACGATCCGGTCGCCATCCATGAACTGCCAGGCTTCCGTGCCCTGCATGAGGGCCTGGTGGTTGACGAGTTCCTCCAGCGACTCCGGCGATCCGTTCGCCGCGATATAATCCGGGCTTGCGACCAGCTTGCCATGGATCGGCCCGACCCGCTTCGCGATCAGGTTGGAGTCCTGAAGATAGGCGCCCCGGATCGCGCAATCGAAACCCTCCGCGACCAGATCGACGAAGCGATCGCTGTAGGAGGTGTGGATGTGGAGTTGCGGGTGCAGGCGCGCCATCTCGGCAACCACCGGTGCAAAGTGCGTCGGGCCAAATGTAATCGGCATGGCGATCCTCAGGCGGCCCCGCAGTGCTCCAGCGGGCTGGATCGCTTCTCGTGCGGTGTCGATCTCGGCGCTCGCCCGGGCGGCGTGATTCCTGAACGTGACGCCCGCCTCGGTAAGGGCTGCGCCGCGGGTGGTTCGCGTCAGAAGCTGGACGCCGAGTTCCGCCTCAAGCCGGAATAGCCGCCGGCTGACGATCGACTTGGATAGGCCAAGTCGGCGCGCGGCGGCCGAGACGCCCCCGGCATCGGCAACGGCGACGAAGGTCTGGAGGTCGTCGATGTCCACGTCGGCGTTCCCCGTTTTGCGACACAGCGTGCCGGACCATGGCACTATTTCATAATTTAGCGGAACGGCAGAGTGCGCTCGGCAGCGTCGCCCATCGGCGCCTGTCTCCCGTGATCTCCTTGCCGTCCATGGCGGCAGAGAAAGGAAGCCTTGATGACCTTTCGTAACGGCCTTGCGTCACTTCTTCGTCCCGAAGACTCGGTCCTCGTTCTGATCGACCATCAGCCCTACCAGCTCGCCAACCTGAACAGCCACGAGCCGCAGATGGTGATCAACAACACGGCGGGTCTGGCCAAGGCCGCGAAGGCTTTCGCGGTCCCCACGATCCTGACCACCGTGGTCGCCGAGCGTGGCGGGCTGCTGTTCCCGCAGATTACCGAGGTGTTTCCGGGCCAGGAGGTGATCGACCGCACGCTCATCAACACCTGGCAGGACCCCAAGGTGGTGGACGTGGTGAAGGCGACCGGCCGCAAGCAACTGGTCATTGCCGGCCTGTGGACCGAGGTCTGCGTCGCCATGCCGGTGATTCAGGCGCTTGGCGAGGGCTGGGACGTGACGGTGGTCACCGATGCCTCCGGCGGCGTTTCGGTCGAGGCACATGAGGTCGCCATCCAGCGCATGATCGCCGCTGGCGCGAACATGATGACGTGGGTGGCCGTGGCTGCCGAGTGGCAGCGCGACTGGGCCCGGCTCGACACGGCCGTCAAGCTGACCGATGTGCTCGTCCAGCACGGCGGCGGCAGCGGCATCGCCTATCTGTGGGAGCAGCAGCTGCTCCACACGCCGGTGCCGCGCGAAGGCTGATCGAACAGGGGGTGACGGGAACCCGTCCGAGCACGGCGGCAAGCGCCGTGCTCCTCGGGTCTGGTCATCCCGTGTCGCCCATTGACGGCGGGGCGAGCCTCCCGCGCCGCGCCGAACGGAGCAACCAAATGGAAAAGCCGGAATTCTTCGTCACCCCGGGCTATGGGGAACGCCTGCGCGACCTGCTGCACTACTCACAGGCGGTGCGGATCGGAAACCGCGTGGAGATATCGGGGCAGGGCGGCTGGAACGACGATCTGCGCATTCCCGAGGTTCTGGAGGAGGAGATCGCCCAGGCGTTCGGCAATGTGGAGCGCACGCTGGCCACGGCCGGCGCGGGCTGGGAGCATGTGGTGCACGTCAATTCCTATCACGTCGGCGGCTTTCCCCCGGAGGTGAACGAGACGATGGCGCGTCTCTACCGCCGGTACATGCCCGACCACGCGCCGATCTGGACGCAGATCGGCGTCGAGGCGCTGGGACTGCCGGCCATGCGCATCGAGATTCGCGTGACCGCCATCATCGCCTGAGCCGCACGGCGGCAGCCGCTCGAACGTGTGAACCTCGTCGAGGAAACATTTCGGCACGCCGATCGTCGATCTGCCACCGGCCTCATGGCCGGATCGCGCGTCGCAAACACGTGCGGAAGGAGAAGATGATGAAGCTTCGCAAGTTCAGCATCGACGATGCCTCGCTGGAACGCTCGCCCGGCCAGGAGGCGGATATATTCGTGGGCAATCTGGTCGACGAGCGCGACGGCGGGCCGATCACCATCGGCTATGGCCGTTACGCGCCCCACCAGAGCCTCGCCGAGACCATGGCGGTCGACGACGTCATGATCATTCTGGAGGGCAGGGTGACGGTCTCGACCGAGGCCGGGGCGGTCGTCGCCGGCCCCGGCGACATCGTCCATATGCCCACGGGCGAGTCCGTCACCATCCGCACCAACGAGGAAGGCGCGTTGACCGCCTACGTCACCTATCCGCATTGGCGGCCGGCGCACACCTAGTTCGCGGCGCTTGGCCATCGGCTCAATGGTCCTCGGGATCGGCCCGCCTGAAGCCCTCGATCCACGTACAGACCCGGTCGCTGGCCGCGCGCAGCGGCGAGTCGAGCGGCGTGTAGGCGAAATAGCTGCGCGACGGCAGCGAGATATGGGGAAAGGGCACCATCAGCCGGCCGGTGCGCAGATCGTCCTCGATCAGCGTGGACGGTGCCATTGCCACGCCGAGACCGTCCACGGCAGCCTGGATCGACAGGTAGAAGTGGTCCAGCATCAAAGCGGCGGCCGGTTCGAGAGCGCCGTGCCCGGCCTTCGCCAGCCAGTCGCGCCACAGCCGCGGCATGCTGGCGACGTGAAGCAGCGTGTGTTGCGCGAGGTCGCCTACCTCGCCCAGCGGCTGGCGGCGCAGAAGATCGGGGCTGCAGGCGGGGAGCCGCCTTTCCGGCAGCAGCAGGCGCGCCTCGAAGCCATGGAAAGCATCCGGGCCGCCGCGGATGATCAGGTCGTAATCGCCGGCCAGCCCGTCCACCGGCTCGCTGCCGGTCGTCAGCTCGATCGCGATGTCGGGATGCGCTTCGCGTAGCCGGCCGAGCTTCGGCACCAGCCAGCGCAGGCTGAAGGTGGCGAGGGCATTAACCTTGAGCACCACGGTGCCGCTGGCCTCACGGCCGTGCACCGCGCCCGCACGCGCGATACGTTCGAGCGCGGGTTGGATCTCGGCGAGCAGCGCGCGGCCCTCGGCGGTGAGGGCAACACCGTGGCTCAGGCGGCGGAACAGCGCCGGCGGGCCGAGCCATTCCTCCAGCAGCCGGATCTGCCGGCTGACCGCGCCATGGGTGACGCCGAGTTCCGCCGCCGCGTCCTTGAAGCTCGACCGGCGCGCGGCGACCTCGAAAGCCCGCACGGCATTGAGCGGCGGCAGGGGGCGATCCTTGGAGGGAGCTGTCATGTGAGTTTATCTGACGTCGAGAGGGCAAATTAGTCGTTTGCGCGCTGCATTCTAGCAGGTGCAGAGTTCTGGCGTGACAAATTCATCCCCCATCGCCTCCTCCTCCACTTCGCCGGCACTGTCCCGCCCGCCGGATACCCGCCGGCGCACGCTGGCGCTTTCCGGCCTCGCCCATGCGCTGCACGATGGCTACACCGACGCCATCTACGTGCTGCTTCCGGTGTGGCGGGCCGAATTCGGCCTCGACTATGTCGCGCTGGCGCTGTTGCGCGGTCTCTATGCCGGCGCCATGGCCTTGCTGCAGATGCCGGCGAGCTGGCTCGCCGACCGCCTCGGCGGACGGGCGGTCCTGATCTTCGGGACGGTGCTGGCCGCGGCTGGCTATGCGCTGGCCGGCTTCAGCGGCGGAGCGCTGGGACTTTGTGCGGCGCTGTTCCTCGCCGGGGCCGGCTCCAGCGTCCAGCATCCCATCGCGTCCAGCGCGGTGGCGCGCGCTTATGGATCGGCGGCACGCGGGCCGCTCGGCACCTATAATTTCAGCGGCGACCTCGGCAAGGCCATCATTCCGGCCGCGCTGTCGCTCGGCCTGTCCATCGCGCCGTGGCGCCCCTCGCTGTGGCTGCTCGCTCTCGCCGGCATGGCCGTTGCCGCATTGCTCGCGTTCTCCATGCCGAGGATCGAACCGGCGCCGCCAAGCTCCGCCGCCGTATCCGGGACGGCGCGGCGCGGTGGGCGTGGATTTCCACTGCTGCTGGCCATCGGGGTGATCGATACCGGCGTGCGCATGGGTTTCCTGACCTTCCTGCCATTCGTGCTGCAGCTGAAGGGCGCGTCGCAGCCGCTGATCGGGACGGCGCTCGCCCTCGTCTTTCTGGGCGGCGCGGCGGGCAAGCTCGCCTGCGGCTGGCTCGCCCAGCGCTGGGGCATCGTCGCGGTCACCCTGTGCACCGAGGGAATGACGGCTCTCATGATCGCCCTTGCCGCCGTCCTGCCTCTGGCACCGCTGCTGGTTCTCCTGCCACTGCTGGGGCTTACCCTGAACGGCACCTCCTCGGTCCTCTATGGCACCGTGCCGGAACTGGCGCCGGCCGACCGGACGGAGCGTGCCTTCGCCATCTTCTATACCGGCGTGATCGGCTCTGGCGCGCTGTCGCCGTTGTTGTTCGGTGTGGTCGGAGATCACGCCGGCCCCGTCGCCGCGACGCTCGGCACCGCCGCCGCGGCGCTGATCAATCTGCCGCTCGCCCTTGCCCTCGGACCGCTGCTGGCAAGACGTTGAGGCGCACCACATGGCCGCACCGCATGAGACGTCGACAAGGAAAGACATGGCAAGCGATGAGAACACCCGGTCCGGCCAGTGCCATTGCGGGGCCGTGCGCTTCAAAGTGACACTCAGCGACGGCTTCAACTCGATCCGGCGCTGCACCTGCTCGTACTGCCGCATGCGCGGCGCGGTCGTCGCGATGGCTGAAACGGGCGGTATCCGCATCCTTGAGGGCGAGGAAATGCTGACGAGCTACCGCTTCCACAGTGGAGCCGCGCAGCACTTCTTCTGCTCGCGCTGCGGGATTTACACCCACCATCAGCGACGGTCCGATCAGAGCCTGTACGCGGTCAACGTCGCCTGCCTCGACGGCGTGAGCCCGTTCGATTTCCCGGAGGTACCGGTCATGGACGGGATCAACCACACCAGCGACACCGGCAAGCCGACACGCCGGGCCGGTACCCTGCGTTTCATTCCGGCAAGCTGACCGGCCCGGATCTCCCGAGCTCCCGACAGGGGCCGTCTACGGCGCATTCTGGATCATCGATTGCGACCAGTCTTCGAGGAACCGCTTGCGGCGGGCCGCGTCCTGCACGGCCAGGAGGGTAGGGTCGACAGTGATCGGGCGGGCGATGCCCGATGTCACGACATCCGGCCCTTCGATGCCCGGCGGCGTCGAGCCGTCCAATCCGAAGAAGAAGGACTGGCTCTTGCCAACGGACTGGCCGCGCTCCGACAACAGGTAGTTGACGAAGCGGGTCGCCAGGTTCGGGTTGGGCGCGCGGACGGGCACCATGGCGCCCCGGCTGAGCACGAGCGTGTAGTCCGCCGGCATGACGATCCCGATCGGCTGGCCGCGCCGCACCCGCTCATAGGCATAGGAGCCCAGCATGTTGTAGCCGATCAGGAGCCGCCCCGCCGCGACTTCATCCAGTATCTGCGATGTGCAGCAGCGCACGACCACCTGAGCCCGCCCGAGGCTTTCCAGCAGACGGCCATAGGTCGTCGTCGTCTGCCGGGCGTCGTTGAAGGCCAGCAGATAGCCGATGCCCGACAGCCTCACATCATAGGTGCCAACCCTCCCGCGATAGCGATCGGCGTCGCGACGCAGCAGTTCGGCGAGTTCCAGATGCGTGCGCGGGACGTCGGCCGCCGATACGTTGTCGCGGTTGTAGACCATGACAATCGGCTCGAATGTGAAGCCGAACACCTCGTCGCGCCAATTTGCCCAGCGCGGGGCGCGCGCAAGGTCCGCGCCCTCGATGCGCTGGGCGCAGCCGTCATTGGCGAGCTTCACCAGCTGGTCCACCGACGACGACAGCAGGACGTCTCCAAGCGAGCCTCCGTCCGCACATATTCGGGCCGCTGTGGAGAACAGGTCGTTGGTCACATATTCGACGATCTCCACGAGCGTTCCCGGCGAGAGCTGCTGGAAGTCCCGGATCAGCGGCTCAAGGGCGTAAAGGTCGGTTGCGGCATGGATCGACAGGGTGTCGACCTGCGTGGTGAGCGCCGGAAACCGCGTCATGGTCTGGGCCTGTACGGCGGGTGTCGGAAAAAGCACGAGGCCGAGCCAGCAGCCAAGCAGAGCAAAACCTTTCATGCGACCTCCTGCTCCTTCTTTGCCAGCGACATCACCACGACGAAGCCGAAGCTGCCTTTCTCGATGAAGGACAGCGTGCCGCCATGAGCGGCCAGCACTTCGGCCGTGATCGAAAGACCGAGCCCCGATCCCTTTCCGTCGGACGACGGCGCGCCGAAACGTTGAACAACCCGCGACCATTGTCCCGTCGGGATGCCGGGGCCGTCATCCTCGACCTCCACCACCGCCCGGTCCGAGCGTTTGAGCAGCCGAACGGTGATCCGGGACGGAGCGCCATGGCGGACGGCGTTGTCGAGGATGTTCTTGACCGCCTCCGCGAGATTGACCGGATCGCCGCTGACGATCAGCGGTTCGGGCGGCGCGTGCAGGGTGACCAGAATATCCCGCTCCAGCGTGTCGGGGATCGCCTCGTCGAGCGCCCGCCGCGTCAGCTCGGTGAGGTCGACCGGCGAATTGGCGACCGCGCGTTCGCGGTGCGCCACCATGGCGTGGCTCAGCAATTGATTGGCAAGGCGCGATAATTGCCGCGTGCGCACCCGGATGCGATCGAGGTGCTTGCGCGCAGAGGGCGGTACCTCGTCAGTCGACAGCAGATCGACCTGGGCGTCCAGCGCGGCGAGCGGCGTGCGCAGCTGATGCGCGGCGTCGGCGATGAACTGCTGCATCAGCTCGACGCGCCCCCGCAACCGCTCGATGAAACCGTTGATCTCGGCGACGAAGGGCGCGAGTTCCCGCGGCGTGGAGACGTCGACAAGCGTCAGGTCCAGCGGATCGCGCTGCCGGATCGCGGTTTCCAGCCGGCCGATCGGCGCCAGCGCACGGCGTACCGCGAAAATCGTTCCGCCTGTGGCGATGGCGCCCATGGCGCCGACGAGGATCAAGGAACGCAGGGTCAGCTCGCGCGCAAGCGCACGGCGCGCCTCGACGGTCTGGGCCACGATGACGACCGCGTCGCCGCGCATCTGGGGGTCGTCGAAGCGGCGTGACACCCGCGCCACCCGCACGATCTCGCCGTCGAACTCCGCATTCTCGACGATCGCTCGGCCGGGCCCCGCGGTCTCCGCAGCCGGATCGTCGAGGTTCTCATAGCCGGTCATCGTCTGCCCGGCGGGATCCAGCACGCGATAGAAGATGCGGTCGCGGTCCGACAGGGCCAGAAGTTCAAAGGCGGAGACGGGAAGCTCGATCTCGGGTTGGCCGTCCTGGATCTGGATCGCATCTGCGATCTGATAGGCGGCGCCGAGCAGCAACCGGTCATAGGCCTCGTCCGCCGCCTGGCGGGCCGAGTACCACGCGGCGGTCATCAGCACCGCTGCGCCGAACGCCAGCACCAGCGACATGAGCGCGAACAGGCGGACGAACAGCGAAGGCTCACGCCGGGCCATCGATCACCATCTGATAGCCGAAGCCCCGCACGGTGACGATCTGGGCGCGCGCGCCGTCGATCTTGCGGCGCAGGCGGCCGATATAAAGCTCGACCGCATTCGGCGCCGGGGCTTCGTCATGACCGAACATGCGGTCGAGCAGTTCGTCCTTGCCGAAGACGCGCCCCGGCCGGGAGGACAGGATTTCGAGCAGCGTGAGCTCGCGCCGCTTGAGATGCACCTCGCAGTCGCCCACCCGGACCATCCGCGTCAGCCGGTCGATGCTGATGTCGCCACAACGCAGCACATTGGTTGCCTCGCCGCTGTTGCGGCGCATGAGCGCGCGGACACGGGCTTCGAGTTCGCGGAAGTCGAACGGCTTCACGAGATAGTCGTCGGCCCCGATGTCGAGGGCATCCACGCGATCTTCCACGCGCGATCGAGCGGTGAGGATCAGCACGGGCGTGGTCGATCCCCGCGCCCTCAGTCGCGAGAGGATGCTGAAACCATCCATGCCGGGCAGCATGACGTCGAGAATGACGAGGTCATAGCTGGTGGCGCCCAGCACCTCCATGCCGGCGGAGCCGTCCAGTTCCCAGTCGACGGCGTGGCCGATCCGGCTGAGGCGACCGACAATCGCCTCGCCGACGTCCTTCGTGTCCTCGACCAGCAAAATTCTCATCGGATTCCCGAGGCTGCGCGCCTGCTGCCAAGACAGCTGTATGACAGGAATGCCCTCTAGCAAAGCATCCTCAAGCACTGCGCAGACGGTGCGGAAACAGATGGAGAAACGTCCGGCAGAAAGTCCGCCTTCGTCGGTCGGCCGCCGCTCAGCTCCGCACTCTATCCATCTGCGCCGAACCGTGACGCAGGCACGATGCTGCAAGAAACCCCCGGAGGGACAAGCCTATGAACGCCATTTTCAAGAAATTCGCTTTGGTCGGCGTGGTGAGCGCCATGCTCACCGGCGGCGCTTCCGCGCTCCCGCAGAAGACCGAATGCCTTGCGGGCGCCAAGCCCGGCGGCGGCTTCGACGTGACCTGCCGCCTCGCCGCCAACTCGCTGCTGGCCGCCAAGCTGATCGAAACGCCGATGGTCGTCACCTATATGGAAGGTGGTGTCGGCGCCATCGCCTATAACCACGTCGTCGGCAAGAGGGCCGCCGACCCCAGCCTCATCGTCGCGGCGTCCACGGGTTCGGCGCTGTTGCTGGCTCAGGGCAAGTTCGGCAGCTACGACGAAAACGCCGTGCGCTGGATCGGCGCGCTGGGCGCGGATTACGGCGTCATCGTCGTCGGTGCCGACTCGCCCTACAAGACGCTGAAGGAGCTCTCGGACGCGTATGCCGCCAATCCGAGCCAGTTTCCGATCGGCGGCGGTGGCGCCGTCGGTAGCCAGGACTGGATGAAGGCCGCCCTTATTGCCAAGGGCGCGGGCCAGGACCCCAAGAAGATGCGCTATGTGGCGCTTGAAGGCGGCGGCGCCGTGCTGACCTCGCTGGAAGGCGGGCACATCAAGATCGGCGCTGGCGATGCGTCGGAAATGGTGAAGCACCATCTGGCCGGCAAGGTCCGCATCCTCGCCGTCATGTCGCCCGAGCGTCTCACCGGCGATCTCGCCAATATCCCGACCACCCGCGAGCAGGGCTATGATTTCGACTGGGTGATCTGGCGCGGCTACTACACCGGCGCCAAGGTCAGCGACGCGGATTACGCCGCGTGGGTGGACACCTTCAAGAAGCTGGTCGAGACGCCCGAATTCAAGTCGGAGCTCGCGGCTCGCGGCCTGTTCCCCTACACCGCCATCGGCGCCGATTTCGAGGCCAAGGTGAAGGGCGACGTCCAGCGCTTCAAGACGCTGGCGAAGGAAGCCGGCCTCTGATCCCAACAGACAAGACCCGCGGCCGCGCCCTGAGCGGGGCCGCGGGGGTTCTCTCGTCAGGAAACGCCCCATGGACGCCCATCAACATCCGGCTCAGCACAGGCTGAGCAATCGGATCGCCGCGATCATCCTGCTGCTGTTCAGCCTGCTGTATGGCTACGCCGGCTCCGTGATCGAATTCTCGTTCTCGTCGGATCCGCTTGGGCCACGGGTGTTCCCGGTCCTGCTCGCGGCGATCCTGGGGCTGCTGTCGCTGATCTACCTCTTCGTGCCGGGCGAGGGCGAAACCTGGCCGCAGGGCACGGTGCTGATGCGCTGCATCGCGCTTCCCGCCCTCGTGCTCATCGCCGCGCTGCTGTTCGAGCCGATCGGCTTCGCCGGCTCGATGTTCGTCATGACGACGGGTGTCGCCCGCATCTTCGGCGCCTCGTGGAAGGCGTCCCTCATTGGCGGATTCATCCAGGCAGCCCTTTGGTACGTCATCTTCGGCTACCTGCTTGAGGTCTATCTGCCGGTTGGCGAACTCTTCGTCACATCGCGCCGGGGCTAGAACATCATGAATTTGGATTATCTCTGGACTGGCTTTGCCGTCGCTCTCTCCTGGCAGAACCTGCTCATCGGCCTGATCGGCTGCTTCCTCGGCACGATCATCGGTGCGCTCCCGGCCATCGGCCCGATCAACGGCATCGCGCTGCTGCTGCCGATCGCCTACACGCTCGGCCTGCCGCCGGAGAGCACGATGATCCTGCTCGCCGCGATCTATTCCGGATCGGAATATGGCGGGCGCATCTCCTCGATCCTGCTCAATGTTCCCGGCGACGCCGGCGCGGTGATGACCGCGCTCGACGGCAACCCGCTGGCCCGTCAGGGCCGCGCCGGCGAGGCGCTGATGATCAGCGGCCTGTCCTCTTTCGTCGGCGGCATCATCGGCGTCCTGGGATTGACCCTGTTCGCGCCCTTCCTCGCCAGTCTCGCCATCGGCTTCGGCCCGGCGGAGTATTTCGTATTGATGGTCTTCGCCTTCGCCACGCTGGGCTCCATGGTCGGCAGCCAGCCGGTGAAGACGATGATCGGCTGCGTGCTCGGCCTGATGCTGGCAACCGTCGGCCTCGACCCGACGTCGGGCGCCTATCGCTTCACCTTCGACAGCCCCGAGCTTGGCGACGGCATCGACTTCGTGGTGCTGGTGATCGGCCTGTTCTCGATCTCCGAAGCCATGCTGATGCTGGAGAGCCACGCCACCGGCGCCTCGATCATCGGCAAGGTGGGACGTACCTTCGTGCGGTGGAAGGACATCGTCCTGACGATCGGCGCGACCCTGCGCGGCTCGATCATCGGCTTTGTCGTCGGTGTCCTGCCCGGCACCGGTGCCTCGGTGGCCAGCGCCGTGTCCTACACGCTTGAGAAGCGCGTCTCCGACCGCGAGGGCACTTTCGGCAAGGGCGACATGCGCGGCCTTGCGTCGCCGGAAGCCGCCAACAATTCCTGCGCCGCCGGCGCCTTCGTGCCGATGCTCACGCTGGGCGTGCCCGGCAGCGGCACCACGGCGGTCATGCTCGGCGCGCTGATGCTGTACAACATCCAGCCCGGCCCGCAGCTCTTCGCGGAGCGCCCGGAGATCGTCGGCGGCCTGATCGCCTCGCTCTATATCGGCAACGTGCTGCTGCTGCTGCTCAACATCCCGTTCGTCGGCATCTTCTCCCGCCTTCTGCTGCTGCCGAACTGGATCCTCGTGCCGGGTATTCTCGTGCTCTCGGTGGTGGGCGTCTATTCGACCCATGCCAGCGTGGAATCGATCATTCTCATGCTCGGTATCGGCTGCCTTGGCTGGGTACTTCGCAAGCTTGGCTTCGACATGGCGCCGATCATCCTCGGCTTCGTGCTCGGCAAGGTGATGGAAGTGAACCTGCGCAACGCGCTCGCCATCAGCGGCGGTGAGCTCAGCATCCTGTTCCAGAGCAATATCTCGCTCATTCTGTGGGTGCTGGCCGTCTTCGTCGCGGTGGGGCCGTGGGCGCTGCAGCGCTGGTCGCGCCGCGGCAGGTCGCCGGGCATGGTCGAATGAGGTTCCGGCAGAACGCGGACGGTTCCATCTGATCCGGGCGGGCTGGTCGATTGACCGGCCCGCAGATCGTTTGGTCGACCGGAACGGGCGTTCGACTTCGTTTTCGGGCGCGTGCCTTCCGCCGAATGGCTTGTCGTTGCTGAAGCCGGATCGCGTCAGATCGCTCTGGAGAGACTCGGCGCGGCGGCATCCTGCGCCAGCACGGCCTCGACGTCGGCACAGTGCGGCAGGTCGGCGCCCCGGCGGGTAATGGTCACCGAGGCGGCCGCCGTGGCATAGGCGAGCAGGTCGCCGAGCGCCTCGCGGTCGAGCGCGGCGATGGCGGCCTCGTCGAGCCGGCCGGTGGCGGCAAGTCGGGCGAGCAAGGCAGCGTGGAACGTGTCGCCGGCGCCGACGGTGTCGCGCACGCTCACCTTGCGGCCCGGCACCTCGACCGCGCCCGTGGCACCGAACGCCACTGCGCCTTCGGCGCCGCGGGTGATCACCACCAGCCGGGCGCCGTAGCCGAGCCAGTAGGCGGCGACATCGGCGAGCGAGGCATCCGCGCCGAACGCGGCGTGCACGTCCTCGTCGCTCGCCTTGACGATGGTGGCGCAGCGGTAGAAGCGCGCGGCGGCGGCACTCCAGCGCTTCATGTCGGAGACCACGGTCGGCCGCACATTGGGATCGACACTGATCACCCGGCGTCCCTTCTCGCGCTCGGCCAGCATGGCGTAGGCGGAGCCGACCGGCTCCACCACCATGGTGTAGGAGCCGAAGGTGAGGGCGCGCACCTCGTCCGGCAGATGGTCCGGCAGGTCCTCCGCGGCCAGCGAGCGGTCGGCGGCCAACTCGCCGTGGAAGGAGTAGCGCGGCTGCCCGTCCGGGGCGGTGGCGATGGCCGAGAGGGTGGAGAGCCGGTCGGTGCGCACGATGAAGCGGGTGTCGACGCCCTCGCGCTCAAGAATGTCGGCGAGCAGCACGCCGAAGCGGTCGCGCGAGATGCCGCCGAGGAAGGCGGAGCGCGCGCCCAGCCGGGCGAGGCCGATGGCGACGTTGAAGGGTGAGCCGCCGGCAACCGCGCGGGCCGGCATCTCCGTGCCCTCCGGCGGGCCGACGAACAGGTCGATCAGCGCTTCCCCGCAGACCAGGATCATGAGGCGTTCCCTTCGGGCTGAATCACGCCCTTGCGCAGGATGATGTTTCCGTAGAGCCGCCGCTCGCCTGAGGCGATGATGGCATAGGCGGCGCGCACCCGGTCGTAGAACGGCTCGCCGGGGATCGGCACCAGCGCGAAGCCGGGCTCGCGACGGGCGATCACCTCGGTAAACTCGGCAAACACCGGCTCCATTCGCCCGCAATCGCCAAAGGCGCAGGGGCGAAAGGCGGCGTCCTCGACCGCGGCATCGAGCGGCATCAGCGAGAGCAAGGCGTCGAGGATCGCCGGCGCGGAGTGCCCGTCCATGCGGACGAGGCGCCGGGCATGGGCGTCGGCCGGGTAATTGGCGTCGACGATGGCGATCTCGTCGCCATGGCCCATGGCCCGGAGCGTCTTCAGCAGATCCGGGCCGATCAGCGGGTCGATCCCCTTGAGCATGGTCTAGTCCTTGAAGAGCACGTCGAAATCGCGGGCGAAGGTGGCGAGCATCGGCAGCGCCGCGCCGCCGATGGCGCGGGCGTCGCGTCCGACCGAGCCCTCCACCACCACGGCATCGGTGAGACCCTGCCGGTCGATGGCGGCAAAGCGGCGGCGCGTGCGTTCGACGAGGCGGGCCCGCACATCGGTGGGAAAGGCGCCGTCGATGACGATGGCCTCGAAATCGATCACCGACAGCATGGCGGCGATCGCCTGGGCGAGCCCGTCCGCCGCCTCGTCCATCCACTCATCGAGCGGTTCGGCGAATTTCGACCAGTCGTCAGGCGACAGCCAGATATCGGTGCCGGGCAGGCCGCGGGCGATCAGCCGCCGCTCCAGCCGGTAGATGGAGGCGGTGCGGATCAGTTGCTGGAGGCTCGCGGTGCCGTCCGCCTCGCGCCGCAGGATCGGCATGGAGCCGAGCGCGCCGGCATTGCCCGAGCGGCCGGGGAACAGGCTGCCATTCAGCACGACGCCGCCGCCGATGAAGGTACCGATATAGAGATAGGCGAAGTCGTGGAACGCCGCGCCGCGGCCGAAGGTGAGCTCGGCGGCGCAGGCGGAGGTGGCGTCATTGCACATCCGCACCGGCCAGTCCGGGAACCTCCGTTCCAGCTCCCGGGTGACGTCGAAGGTCCGCCAGATGGCGAGCGCGCCGGGCTGGGTTTCGAGGTCGGCTTCCCAGTTCCACAGCTCGAACGGCATGGCGACGCCGATCCCGGTGACGCGCGCGCGCTGCTCATCGGTGAGCACGGCGGTCAGCCGGGGAATTTCCCGTTCCGCGAACTCCATCAGCGTCTGTGGCAATGGATAGGCATAGGTCAGGCGGGCGCGGGCGCGGATCCCGGCGGTGAAGTCCATCAGCACCAGATCGGAGGAGCGCCGGCCGATCATCAGCCCGAGCCCGAAGGCGCCATCGGGATTGAGCGAGAACGGCACCGAGGGCTGGCCGATCCGCCCGCGCTGGCGTTCGCCGGCGAGCAGCAGGCCGTCCGCCTGCAGCCGGTTCATGATCACCGTGGTGGTCTGGATGGAGAGGCCGGTGAGGCGGGAGATATCCACCTTGCCGAGCGCCCGGTGATGGCGGATCAGCGAGAGGATCAGCCGCTCATTATACAGCCGCACGCCGGTCTGGTTGGTGCCGCGGCCGGCGGGGGAGGTCGGCGGGGAGACGCTCTCCGGAATCGGAAAGGACGCGCTATCGTCCATGCTCCTCGTGCTCCTCACCGATTTGTTCTCGCGCCGCCACGTTGATCGGGCATGCTTACCGCCAGAAACATGCGTCAGGAAGAGCCGTTGAGTCAATAATTAAATCCGCATGATTTATTTATTGACAGACGTCCGGTGCTGCGGCTTCATGAAGGCGTCAAACAACATGTCGCGGGCTTAACCCGTGCGTCACATCATCGTCCCAAGGGAGGGAAGAATGCGCCGCTCATTCCGCCGTCACGTCATTTTCTCGGCCGCCTCTGCGATTGCGCTCGCCACCGCGTCGCTCGCGGGAGCCGCCGCTGCCGACAAGCCGGTCGTCGGCATCATCACCAAGACCAACACCAACCCTTTCTTCGTGAAGATGAAGGAGGGCGCGCAGGCCAAGGCCAACGAGCTCGGCATGGAGCTGCGCTCCTTCGCGGGCAAGGTCGACGGCGATAACGACTCGCAGGTCGCGGCGGTGGAGAACCTCATCGCCGCTGGCGCCAAGGGCATCCTGATCACGCCCAATGACAGCCGCGCCATCGTGCCCTCGATCGAAAAGGCCCGCGCCGCCGGCATTCTGGTGATCGCGCTCGATACGCCGCTCGATCCGGCGAGCGCGGCCGATGCCACCTTCGCCACCGATAATTTCCTCGCCGGTCAGTATGTCGGCCAGTGGGCGGCCAAGGTGCTCGGCGAGAAGGCCAGCAGCGCCAAGATCGCGCTGCTGGACCTCAACGTGAACCAGATCTCGGTCGACGTCGCCCGTGACCAGGGCTTCCTGAAGGGCTTCGGCATTGATCTCGCCAATCCGGCGGTGATCGGCGACGAGAAAGACCCGCGCATCGTCGGCCACGACGTCACTCTCGGCAATGAGGAGGGCGGACGCAAGGCGATGGAGAACCTGCTCCAGAAGGATCCCGAAGTCTCGGTGGTCTACACCATCAACGAGCCGGCCGCCGCCGGCGCCTATGAGGCGCTCAAGTCGGTCGGCCGCGACAAGGACGTGCTGATCGTCTCGGTCGACGGCGGCTGCCCCGGTGTGCGCAACGTCGCCGATGGCGTCATCGGCGCCACCTCGATGCAGTTCCCGCTGCTGATGGCGTCGAAGGGCGTCGAGGCCGTGTTCGAATACGCCAAGACCGGCGCCAAGCCGCAGGCCACGCCCGGCCTCGACTTCGTCAACACCGGCGTCGAGCTGATCACCGACAAGCCGGTCGACGGGCTGAAGTCGGCTCCTTCCGCCGAAGGGCTGAAGAAGTGCTGGGGCTGAGCCCGCTTCCCGCCGCATCCCGGCGGCACGGATCGTCCATGTGAATTAACAGAGAGGCGCCCGGCGTCTCTCCCGGCCTTGCGGCGCGCCAGCGTGAAGCCGGTTTGCGGGAGGATATGGCGATGAGCGATGTGAGCAGTGCCGGCGCGCCCCCTCCGGGCCGCCCGACGAAGCAGGTCTTCGAGCAGGTGCTCGAAAAGCGCGACAGCCGCGTCGCCGAGTTCGACGTCACCCCCAAATCGCCGCTGCAGCGCGTGCAGCACTTCCTGCACGCCAACCCGACCGCGGTGCCGGCCATCGTGCTGCTGCTCGGCATCCTTGGCTTCAGCCTCATCGTGGGCGGCCGTTTCCTG
Organism: Ancylobacter sp. G4_0304; assembly: GCF_047501495.1. Classification (NCBI taxonomy): domain Bacteria; kingdom Pseudomonadati; phylum Pseudomonadota; class Alphaproteobacteria; order Hyphomicrobiales; family Xanthobacteraceae; genus Ancylobacter; species Ancylobacter sp. G4_0304. The sequence continues at coordinate 27,011 of NZ_JAZDRM010000002.1, forward strand.
TCGTCGTTCAACCTGTCGCTGATCATCCAGCAGGTGACGATCATCGGCATCATCGGCATCGCCCAGACGCTGATCGTCATCACCGCGGGCATCGACCTGTCGGTCGGCGCCATCATGGTGCTGTGCTCGGTGGTGATGGGCAAGCTGGCGGTGACGATGGGCCTGCCGGCTCCGGTGGCTTTCATGGCCGGCATCGCCGTGGGCGGGGGCTGCGGCGCCATCAACGGCGTGCTGGTGACGCGGCTGAAGCTGCCGCCCTTCATCGTCACGCTGGGCACCTGGTCGATCTTCTTCGCGCTGAATCTCTGGTACTCGGCTTCCGAGACCATTCGCTCGCAGGACGTCGCCAAGGCGGCGCCGTTCCTGCAGCTTCTCGGTACGCCGGTCGACGTGTTCGGCGCGCGCTTCACCTATGGCTCCTTCTTCCTGCTGGGGCTGGTCGCGCTGGTCTGGTACGTGCTGAACCGCACCGCCTTCGGCCGGCACCTCTACGCGGTCGGCGACGACCCCGCCGCCGCCGAGCTCGCCGGCATCCGCACCCGCAAGGTGCTGTTCACGGTCTATGTGGCGGCGGGCGTCATCTGCGCGCTCGGCGCCTGGGCGCTGATCGGGCGCATTGGCTCGGTGAGCCCGCAGGCCGGCCAGACCGCCAATCTCGACAGCATCACCGCGGTGGTGATCGGCGGCGCCAGCCTGTTCGGCGGACGCGGCTCGATCATCGGGACGCTCATCGGCGCGCTCATTGTCGGCGTGTTCCGAAACGGCCTCGCGCTCTCCGGCGTCGACGTGCTGTGGCAGGAATTCACCGTCGGCATCCTCATCATCGTCGCGGTCGCCCTCGACCAGTGGATCCGCAAGGTGTCGGCATGAGTACGCAATCCACGCTTACCGGACTGAAGCCCGCTTCCGTCACCCCGGTGCTGTCCGCGCGCGGCCTCGTCAAGCGCTATGGGCGGGTGACCGCCATGGACCAGGCCGATTTCGACCTCTATCCCGGCGAAATCCTCGCGGTGATCGGCGACAACGGCGCCGGCAAATCCTCACTGATCAAGGCGCTCTCCGGTGCCCTGATCCCTGACGAGGGCGAAATCCGGCTCGACGGCGAGGTGACGAGGTTCTCCTCGCCGATGGACGCCCAGCGGGCGGGCATCGAGACGGTGCACCAGTCGCTGGCGCTGTCGCCCAGCCTGTCCATCGCCGATAACATGTTCCTCGGCCGCGAGATGCGCCGGCCGGGCGTGCTCGGCTCGGTGTTCCGCATGCTTGATCGGCCGGCCATGCAGAAGATCGCCCGCGACAAGCTTTCCGAGCTCGGGCTGATGACGGTGCAGAGCATCAACCAGCCGGTGGAGACGCTCTCCGGCGGCCAGCGGCAGGGCGTGGCGGTGGCGCGTGCAGCCGCTTTCGGCTCGCGCGTGGTGATCATGGACGAGCCGACCGCGGCGCTGGGCGTGAAGGAATCGCGGCGGGTGCTGGAGCTGATCCTCGACGTCCGCGCGCGCGGCCTGCCGATCGTGCTGATCAGCCACAACATGCCGCATGTGTTCGAGATCGCGGACCGCATCCATATTCACCGGCTCGGCCGGCGGCTCTGCGTCATCAATCCGAAGGATCACACCATGTCCGATGCGGTGGCCTTCATGACCGGCGCCAAGGCCCCGGCGGAGGAACTAGCGGCCTGAGGCCATGCGAAAACGTCCTCAGAGGATCGCACAAGGTTCGACGGCGCGCCGCGCGCTGTCTTCGGATGACCCTCCCGAGATGCTGGGTCCACTTCCGCCGGCCCCTTCCGCACAAGGGGTCGGCGGTTCTTTGTCGTCTGACGATCCCGCATAGCTCCGGCGCGGATTTCGCGCTACTGCGATGCTGCATCGCACACTATGCTTCTCCCGTCCTTGCTGCTCTGCAGCATGGCCAAGTGAGGAGAAAACATCATGCAGATCCAACAGATCGGCATCGCCTTGCGGACGGCCTTTGAGCGTCGCCGCGCCTACAGCCAGGTCACCGACGAGCTTTCCGCCTTCACGGATCGCGATCTTGCCGATCTCGGCATCAGCCGCCACGACATTCCGACCATCGCGCAGCAGGCCGCCGATCAGGTCGCCGAGACCGCTCCCGTTGTCACGCTTCCGCAGCACGTGCGTTTCCCGCGCGCGGCCTGAGCCGGCGGCGCGCCGATCATAGCGCGCCTGCCGTCGTAGGCGGGCTTTGCCGGCAAGCAGGCGCCCGCTCAGTTGGTCGGGTTGCCGTTCGCCCCCGCCGCGTTGCGGTTGCTGATGCGCCAGACCACGCCGCCGACGTCATCGGCAACAAGCAGCCCGCCGCGTCGGTCGACGAGCACGCCAACGGGCCGCCCCTGCGCATTGCCGTCGGCGTCCAGGAAGCCGGTGAGCAGTTCTTCCGGCGGCCCGGAAGGCTTGCCCTCCGCAAAGGGCACGAAGATCACGCGGTAGCCTACCGGCCTGCTGCGGTTCCACGAGCCGTGCTGGCCGATGATCGCGCCGTTCACGAAGCGCTCCCCGAAGGCGGGCGTGTCGACGAATGTCAGGCCGAGCGAGGCCGTATGGCTGCCCAGCGCATAGTCCGGCTTGATCGCTTTGGCGACGAGTTCGGGCTTTTGCGGCTGGATGCGTTCGTCGACATGCTGGCCGTAATAGGAATAGGGCCAGCCATAGAAGGCGCCTTCCTTCACCGAGGTCATATAGTCGGGCACCAGGTCGTCGCCGATCTCGTCGCGCTCGTTCACCGAGACCCATAGTTCGCCATTGGCCGGATTCCAGTCGATGCCGACCGGGTTGCGCAGGCCGGAGGCGAACACGCGCGAGGCGCCGCTCGCCACGTCGACCTCCAGCACGGCGGCACGGTTTTGCTCTTCCTCCATGCCGTTCTCGCCGACATTTGAATTGGAGCCGACACCCACATAGAGCTTGGTTCCGTCGGGGCTGGCGAGAAGGCTCTTGGTCCAGTGATGGTTGCGCCCGGCCGGCAGGTCGGCGAGCTTCTCGCCCGGCGCGGTGATCCGCGTCGCACCTTCCTCATAGGGAAAGCGCAGGATGGCGTCGGCATTGGCGACGTAGAGCTGGTTGTCGACCAGCGCCATGCCGAAGGGCGAATGCAGGTTCTCCAGGAACGCGCTCTTGGTTTCCGCCACGCCGTCGCCGTCAGCGTCGCGCAACAGCGAGATGCGGTTGGCGCTTGGCGTCTGCGAGCCCGCGCGCTTCATGAAGAAGCCCTGAACCCAGCCGCGAATGCCACCGGAGGCTTCCTCGGGCTTGGGCGGCGCATCGGATTCGGCAACCAGAACGTCACCGTTCGGCAGTTCGTAGACCCAGCGCGGATGGGCGAGGCCAGAGGCGAAGGCAACCACATCCATGCCGGCGGCGGGCGTCGGCCGCGCTCCCTCTTTCCAGCCGACGGCATCAGCCACCTTGAGCGTGGGAATCCAGGAGGAGGCCGGCTCCGGCAGTTGCGGATCGGGTCCATAGCCGGCGCTTTCGGGAAGGTCCTGACCGCGGTCGCAGCCGGCGATGGAGAGAGCGAGAAGCGGGACGCTGAGAAGGGCCATCCGCCGGGCTCCCTTCTGGATCGCGATCATCGACATGGCGTGCCTCATGGTTGCTGGCGCGCGCCGGCCACGGGCAGCACGTCTCGCTTGCCTGTCCGGCCGGTCACGCATGTGATGAGGGGTGAACGTCCGGGCAGGCGGATGGTTCGCCTCGCTTCAGTGCGTCGTGGAACACCGCCGCGTCTCGTCGATTGTCTGGAGGGCTGAAAGCAACGGCGGGAGAGCAGCGATGGCGACGCACAGTTTCTGGAAGGGCTATCTCAAGCTCTCGCTGGTCACCTGTCCGGTGGCCATGGCTCCCGCGACGACCGAATCCGAGAAGATCCGCTTCCACACCTTGAACAAGGCGACCGGCAACCGGGTCGAGGCGGTCTATGTCGATGCCGAGAGCGGCAGCAAGGTCGACGACGACGATCAGGCGCGCGGCTATGAGCGCGACAGCGGCCAGTTCGTGGTGTTGGAGGAGGACGAACTGCGCGCCGTGGCGCTGAAGAGCACCCGTACCATCGAGATCGAACGCTTCGTCCCCGCCGATAGCGTCGGCTGGCTCTGGTACGACAAGCCGCATTTCCTGACCCCGGACGATCCGGTGGGGGAGGAGGCCTATGCCGTCATCCGCGAGGCGATGGCCGCGACCAAAACCGTTGGCCTGTCGCGCCTCGTGCTCTATCGCCGCGAGCGGCCGGTGATGCTGGAGCCGCGCGGGCGCGGCATCGTGCTGTGGACCCTGCATTATGCCGACGAGCTGCGGGCGCCCGAGCCTTACTTCGAGGAGATTGACGGCGAGCCCGACCCGGAACTCCTCACGCTGATCTCCCGGCTGATCGACCGCCGCACCCGTCAGTGGGATGACGAGTTGGTGCGGGATCCGATGCAGGACAATCTGCGCGCGCTGATCGAGGCGAAAAAGAAAAAGCGGCCTCCCGCGAAATCGCGCCGGCGTCCGACCGCAGAGACCCCGACCAATGTGGTCAACATCATGGACGCGTTGAAGAAAAGCCTCGCGGCGGAAGGGAAGGGTTCGCGGGCGAAGCGCTAGAACCGTACTCGGTCATGAGCGCGTCAAAACGGCAAGGGCGCTAACCCGCGTCGGGTGTCTTGTCGCCGCCGAGTGCCGTCTCCTCGTCCTCCGCCAGATCGCGCCTCGAACCGCCGCCGGTGCGCGCCTTCGCATCGGCTTTGGCCGCGTTCTCTGCGCGATGCTCGACGAACCGCTCCAGCGGCAGGACGAGCGCCAGCAGCACCAGCGTCACCACCAGCCCAAGCACGATGAGGTGCCAGGAGGCGATGGCGCAGGCGACGCCGAGCGCGGCCGTCACCCAGACCGAGGCCGCTGTGGTGAGCCCGTGAACCTCCATCTCGCGATGGTTGCGCAGCACGACGCCGGCGCCGAGGAATCCGATGCCGGCCATCACCCCCTGCACGATGCCCTGCACCACGCGGCTGGTGGCGTCTGGATGGCCGGCGATTCCATCGACCCGTATCGCGGTGAGCGAAATCAGCGCTGCGCCCATGCAGACGAGGCCGAGTGTGCGCATGCCGGTCGGCTTGCCGCGCAGATCGCGGTTGACGCCGATCAGCATGCCGCAAGCCACGGCGGTGAGCAGCCGCAGCAGGGCTTCAAGGTCGCCGGAGGAGAGAATATCCATCGTTGTTCCTCCAGATCATCGCGCCCGGGACCGGGTGCGCCGACCGCCGAGTGCCGGCAGCGGCACGGCGGCCTCGCGAAATCCGCTCCACGGATCGGCGGCGAGATTGACGAGCCGCACCGGCGCGTTGTCGATGGTGAACTGCGCGGCGCCGGTGATCTCGTCGAGTTCATCCCAGCCGACCGGCATCGACACCGCCGCACCCGGCCGCGCCCGGGTGCCATAGGCGGTGATCGCGGTCGCGCCGCGCCCATTGCGCAGATAGTCCACGAAGATGCGGCCGCGACGCCGCGCCTTGGTTGCCACCGCGATGAAACCGTCGGGGTCGTCAGCCGCCATGGCGTCGGCGATGTCCTTGGCGAAGGCCTTGGCCTGCGTCCAGTCGGCCTTGGGCTTGAGCGGCACCACGACGTGCAGCCCCTTGCCGCCGGAGGTCTTCACGAAGCAGGGAAGGCCCACCGCCTCCAGCCGCGCCCGCACCTCGCGCGCCCCGGCGATCATCTCCGGCCAGGTCACGTTCTCTCCGGGGTCGAGGTCGAAGATCAGCGTGTCGGGCTTCTCCAGCCCGGCGAGCGGGGCGCCCCAGGGGTGGATTTCCAGCGCGCCCGCCTGCGCCAGCGCCACGAGCCCGTCGAAATCATCGATGGTCAGCAGTTCCTCGCCATCGCGGTCCTTGCGCACCTTGATCGCGCGGTTGATGCCGCGCCAGGCATGTTTCTGGAAGAAGCAGGCTTTGGCGATACCGTCCGGGCAACGCAGCAAAGCGAGCGGGCGGGCGACGATGAACTGGGCGATGAAGCGCCAGACCTGCGCGTAATAGTCGACCAGCCCCTGCTTGGTGATGCCGTCCTCCGGCCAGTACAGCCGGTCGGCATGGGTCAGCTTCACTGCGCTGCGCGGCGCGGGCGCCGGCTTGCCCCCATCCTCGCCCAATGCCGCATCCTCCCGGACGATCTCGCGGGCCGGCTTGTCCTCCCTGAGCCCGCGAAACGCAGCATGGCGCAGGTGCTGATCGCCGGTCCAGCCGCGAAACTCGACCTCGGCGACCAGCTCCGGCGCGACGAAGACGGCGCCGCGACGCTCCTCCGCCGAGAGCGTGCCGGCAAAGGGGCTGCGCTCGCGCCGGAGCGGGGCGAGACTTTGGTGCAGCTCCCGCGCCACACGCTGCGAGAAGCCGGTGCCGACCCGCCCGACATGGCGCAGCTTGCCCTGCTCGTAAACGCCAAGCACCAGAGAGCCGATCGCGCCCTTCTGCGCGGTCGAGGGCACATAGCCGCCAATGACGAATTCCTGCCGGAACGCGCATTTCGACTTGATCCAGTCCTTGCTGCGGCCGGAACGGTAAGGCGCGCTGGCGCGCTTCGAGACCAGCCCTTCCAGGCTTAACCGGCAGGCATGGCGCAGCATGGTGGCGCCATCGACCTCGAAAGGTTCGCTGAGCCGCAGCGGCAGTTCTGCGCCCGCCATGAGCCCCGCCAGCGCGGCCTGCCGCTCGGTCAGCGGACGCGCGCGAAAATCACGGCCATTGAGATGGAGAAGGTCGAACACGTAGAACACGAAGCGGTCGCGCCGCTCCTCGGCGAGGTCCTCCTGCAGCAGCGAAAAATTGGAGGCGCCGCCGTCGCCCTCCACCACGAGCTCGCCGTCGATCAGCGCGGTTTCAACCGGCAATGCCAGAAGGGCATCCCGGATCGCCGTGCCGAAGCGCCCGGTCCAGTCGAGCCCGGAGCGCGTGAACAGCCGCACCCGCGCGGCCGGCGAAGCGGATTTGTCGATGCGGGCCTGCAGCCGGTAGCCGTCGAACTTGATCTCATGCGTCCAGCCCTTGCCGGCCGGCGCCTTCGCACCGAGGCTGGCGAGCTGCGGCGGCACGAACTCCGGCAGTGGTTCGGCCGGCGCGGTCGCGGCCTTTACCCGGCCGGCGCGCTTGGGCCGCCCCGGGCTGGTCTTCGCCGCTTTATGGGGCGGCGCGTCTTCGGTGATCTCGTCCATGCTGCGCCCGGTCTTCACCGATTCCGGGCGTTTGTCGAGGATGTCGGCGGCGTCGTCGGGCCGGGCCGCCTCGTCCTCACCCTTGATCAGCAGCCAGTTATCGGCCTTCTCGCCACGCCGCTTCGCCATGCGGACCAGATGCCAGCGGCCGCTGAGCTTCTCGCCATGCAGCTCGAACTCCAGATGCCCCTTCGCGTAGCCGGCATGGGGATCGCCGATCGGGGTCCAGCCGCCGCGATCCCACAGCATCACCGTGCCGCCGCCATACTGGCCTTTGGGGATGGTGCCCTCGAAGTCGCCATAGTCCAGCGGGTGGTCCTCGACATGAACCGCGAGCCGCTTCTCGCCGGGGTCGAGGCTGGGGCCCCGCGTCACCGCCCAGCTCTTGAGAACGCCGTCCATCTCCAGCCGCAGGTCGTAATGCAGCCGGCGCGCCGCGTGCTTCTGGATGAGATAGGCGTTGCCGGCCGTGCCGGCTTCCTGCCCGCTCGGCTCCGAGGTCACCGAGAAATCGCGCTTGCGACGATAGAGATCGAGCGGCATGGCGCGCTATCCCGCCTTGCGCGCCGGCGTGGCAGCCTTGGTCCGGCTTGATCGCGGCTTTGAGCTTGCCTTGGAACGCCCTTTGCCCGCCGCCGCTTTTTTGCCGTCCCCGTCCTTCACCCCGGCGCTCTGCCGCAGGGCTTCCATCAGGTCGACCACCTTGCCGCGCGCCGGTTCCTTGGGCGGCTTGATCTTGCGGCCCTCGATCTTGGCGCGCACCAGCTCGGCGAGTGCCGCGTCGTACTTGTCGTCGAAGCTCTCGGGCTGGAAGGTGCCGGCCTTGGTTGTGATGATATGCTTGGCAAGATCAAGCATCTCGCCGGCGATCTTGATGTCCTTCACGCCATCGAACGCCTCGGCGGCCGAGCGCACCTCATAGTCGTGGTTCAGCGTGGTGGCGACGATGCCCTCGTCATAGGCGCGGATCAGCAGGCTGCGCGGCCGGCGGAACAGCACGGCGGTCGCCACCGCCGCAACCTTCTTCCGGCGCATGCCGTCGCGGATCACCGTGAAGGTCGCTTCGGAAATCTCGTCCACCGGCCGCAGGAAATAGGAGCGGTCGAAATAGAGGTCATCGACCTCGCCGCAGGCGATGAACGCCTCGATATGCAGGGTCTTGTCGCCATCCGGGGTGGCCGCCGTGACTTCCTCGGCGTCGAGGACGATATACTCGTCGGACGCGATCTCGTAGCCCTTCACCTGCGCCTCGCGCTCCACCTCCTCGCCGGTCTCGGGATCGACGAGCCGGCGCAGCAGCCGGTGCCCGGTGCGGCGGTTCACCATGGCTAGGCTGACCCGCTCGCTGGTGGACACGGCGGTGTGGAGCGCGACCGCGCTCACCAGCTCGCCGAGCTTGAGATAGCCTTTCCATGTGGCGCGAGGGGCCATGCCCGTACTCTCCGGTCAGCATTCGGCGCATCGATAAGCATTCAGCGCGCAACCCGTTCCATCCGGAGATAGCCCGCGCGCATCGGTCCCGTTCCGACCGTTGGGAACCTCGCGGTTCGCCCTCCGTTAGCCAAGGCGATGTTGCAGCAGCGAACGCCAGGGAGCGCCTTGCATGGGCTATGAAGGTGAGGTCCCCGAAACGGGTGGCGGCCGGCGCCTTACCTGTCCCGACCCGGTTGCCGTCGTCGCCACGGGACGCATGTCTGGCCACCGCGTCGCGGCGGTGGAGGCGCTTGCCCGGCGCATCGCGGCGCTGCGCGGCAGCGCCTTCGTCGAACGCCCCGCGGACGTTCCGCGCTGCTACGCCGTGCCCGCTGATACGCTGATCGGCGGTCTTGTGGCCGGTCAGCTCGGCATCGAGTCGGAGAGCGACCTGTTCGGTGGCCTCGTTCCCTATGAGGTTCAGGCGGGCAAGGCCATCACGCACGAGCTGATCGACGGCGACGCGCCGCATCCGGAAGGCTGGAGCGCCGCCTTCAGCCACGCGGCCCACACGGCGGTGCTGACAGGGTTTTCCGCCTTCGACCTTGCCAGCGCGCGCAAGGCCGGCGAGGCGTTGCTGGCGGAAGGGCCGGTCCGCCTCAAGGCGGCGTGGGCCGATGGCGGCCATGGCCAGCGCATCGTCGGCGACCTTGCTGCGCTCGCCGCTGCGTTGGAAGCCCTCGACACGCCGGAGCTGCCGCGCCTCGGGCTGGTGCTGGAGCAGGATATCGCCGAGGGCGTCACTTTCAGCGTCGGCCGGATGCGCATTGGCGATCAGCTTCTGTCCTATGTCGGGGAGCAGTTCACCACCCGCGACAATAAAGGCGCAAGCGCTTATGGCGGCTCGACCCTGACCGTGGTGCGGGGCGAACTCGACGCGCTGCGCCAGCTCGACCTCGACAGCCCCACGCGCCAGGCGGTCGAGGCCACCATCATCTACGATGGCGCCGCCATGCAGCATCTGCCCGGTCTCATCGCCTCCCGTCGCAATTATGATGTGGTGAGCGGGCGCGATGCCCGCGGCAATCCTCGTGCGGGCGTGCTGGAACAGTCCTGGCGCATCGGCGGCGCCTCGGGAGCCGAGATCGCCGCCTTCGAAGCCTTCGCCGACAATCCACGCCTTGCGATGGTGCGGGCGGCGTGCTGCGAGCGCTACGGCACGTCGCACGAGGTTCCGCGCGATGCCTTCGTCTATTTCGACGGCGACGATGCCGATGTCGGCCCAATGATCAAATTCGCCCGCATCGAAGCCCGCAGTGAAACAGAGGAGGGGGACGACAGCCGTGCATTCTGAAACCATCTGCATCACCGTCGACGGCGACCATATCGACGGCACCTTCGCCGTGCCGCGCACGGGAGTTCCCGGCATCTTGTTCGTCCATGGCTGGACCGGCAGCCAGCAGAGCGACCTCAAGCTCGCGCGCGACATCGCCACGCTGGGCTGCGTCGGCCTGACCTTCGATCTGCGCGGCCATGCCGCGACCGAGGCGATGCGGATGAGCGTGACGCCGCGCCAGAACCTTCACGATGTCATCGCCGCCTATGACACGCTGGTCTCGCATCCGCTGGTGGACCGCTCGGCCATCGCGGTGGTGGGGTCGAGCTATGGCGCCTATCTCGCCACCATCCTCACCACCTTCCGCCCGGTGCGCTGGCTCTCGTTGCGCGTGCCCGCGCTGTATCGCGACGAGCAATGGTCGCTCGCCAAGGGCCAGCTCGACCGGCTCGACCTGACGACCTATCGCAACTCGACCATCGGCCCGGAGGATAACCGCGCGCTGGCCGCCTGCGCCCGTTTCCAGGGCGACGTGCTCGCCATCGAATCCGAATTCGACGATCTCGTGCCTCACATGACGGTGGCGAATTACGTCGCGGCGTTCCGGCAGGCCCATTCGCTCACCTACCGCATCATCGCGGGCGCCGATCACGCGCTGTCGGACAAGGAGGCCCGCGCCGCCTATGGCTCGCTGCTGGTCGGGTGGATACGCGAGATGGTGCTCGGCGCGCGCTGAGCGCTAGCGTTCTCCGCGCCAGCCAATAGGGTCGTCGAACGCAGGTCACGCCCTCCCGCGTCGGGAAGCCGGTCTCGCCCATTGCTGCGCTGGGTTTCGCGCTCATGCAGCGTCCTCCGCGTCACATACATGGCCATGGACATGGAGCCGCTTCATCAGGCGCCGGGCATCGTCGGGGGCGTGGAGCTTGTCGGTGTTGTCGAAGAACATGAAGACATCGCGAGGCCGCATAGCCGGCATGTCGGGTGCAGCGAAGTCGCCGTCCTTCATGGGACGCCCGGCGGCCCAGGCCGCGGCCCGCGCGGCCCAGCGGTCGAGATCGTCGTCGCCATAGCGCGAGCGGTAGAGCTCGCTCGAACCATGCAGCCGGCAGTAGATGAAGTCGTCGGTGAGATCCATCAACCGGGGCCAGGATACCGTGTCGGCGCACACCAGCGCGACGTTCTGCGCGCGCAGCAGGTCGATGAAGGCCGGGGTGCGGAAGCTGTCGTGACGGATTTCGAGGGCATGGCGCAGCGGGCGCTTGGCATCGGTCGAGGTGGCCGCGCGGCTGTCCAGACGTTCGTCATGGCGGCGTGCCAGCCGCGCGGCGGCTTCAGTGTCCTTTGGCAGCAGCGCAAGGAAGTCGCGGATCAGGCCGGCGTCGAAGCGCAGAGTCGGCGGCAATTGCCAGAGTAGCGGACCAAGCTTGGGCCCGAGGCAGAGCACGCCGGAGGCCAGGAAATTCGCCAGGGCGCCTTCGGCATCGCGCAGTCGCTTGGTATGGGTGATGAAGCGCGAGCCCTTCACCGCGAAGACGAAATCGTCCGGCGTGGCCTGCGCCCAGCGCGTGAAGCTCTCCGGGCGCTGCAGGCCATAAAAGGTGCCGTTGACCTCGATCGAGGTAAACCGCGAGGCGGCAAAAGCCAGTTCGCGCTTCTGGACCAGCCCTTTGGGATAGAAATTGCCGCGCCAGGGGCCGTAGGTCCAGCCCGACACGCCTATCCGGATATCGCCTCGGGGTGTGGTCATCTCCGCCGCTCGCCTTTGTGAGCCTTCTGCGCCAATCCGGCAGCGAAGAGTTCGTTCCCTCCGGCATGGGAACCAAGCCGCCTGCCAGTCGTTGGCACCGGGACCCCCCACCACAGGAGGCTTGCCGATGCTCGATCACCCGCATCCGCCTTTCGAGCCGCAGCAGCAGCCCATGCCGGGCCGCACCGATGCGATGTCGCCGCGCCCCGACCATGGCGAGACCAGCTACAAGGGTGCCGACCGGCTGCTGGGTCGTAAGGCCCTGATCACCGGCGCCGACAGCGGCATCGGCCGAGCCGTGGCGCTCGCCTATGCCCGCGAAGGCGCCGACGTGCTGATCTCCTATCTCGACGAGCACGAGGACGCGCGGGAGACCCAAGAGCTGGTCGAGAAGGCCGGCCGCACGGCGGTGCTGGTGCCAGGCGATATCCAGGATCCGGCGCATTGCCGGGCGCTGGTGGAAAAGGCGGTCGACGCGTTCGGCGGCATCGACATCCTCGTCAACAACGCCGCCCATCAGGCGACCTTCGCCGAGATCGACGACATCAGCGACGAGGAATGGGAGCTCACCTTCAAGGTGAACATCCATGCCATGGTCTACCTCACCAAGGCCGCCGTCCCGCACATGAAGCCGGGCAGCGCCATCATCAACACAGCCTCGATCAATTCCGACAAGCCGAACCCCTCGCTGCTGGCCTATGCCACCACCAAGGGCGCGATCCAGAATTTCACCGCCGGGCTGGCGCAGCTCCTCGCCGAGAAGGGTATTCGCGCCAATGCCGTGGCGCCGGGGCCGATCTGGACCCCGCTGATCCCGTCGACCATGCCGGCGGAGAAGGTCGCGCATTTCGGAGAGCAGGTGCCGATGAAGCGCCCCGGCCAGCCGGCCGAGCTCGCCACGGCTTACGTGATGCTGGCCGATCCGCTGTCCAGCTACGTCTCCGGCGCCACCATCGCCGTCACCGGCGGCGGCCCGATGCTGTAGCGCCCCCGCGCCACCTGCGTGTGCGCATAAAGCCAAGGGAGAGTTCCATGCAGACCGAGGATGCCAGCCGATCCGTCACCTATCGCGTGCGCGGCAATGAGGGACAGTGGCGCGTCGAAACCGACGAGAAGGCCGGCATGGCCTATGTCAGCCGGGAGGCCGCATTCGAGGCCGCCGTCGCCGCGGCCTCGAATGCGATCCGCGACGGACTGGATGTGGTGATCGTGGTGCCCGGCGCGCCCGATACCATGCTGGGCGCGGAAGACACCAACCAGGGCGTCGACACCTCCGAAAGCGTTCCGCTCAGTCGCTTGCCCTGATCGCGATGGCGGGAGGACGGGGGGCGCAGCCTTTTCACGCATGCCGGTACGGTCTCGTGGCCGGCACCGGCGTGCTGCTCGGCGCGTGCAGCGGGCCGCAATCGGCTCTCGATCCTGCGGGACGGGAAGCCGCGGAAGTTGCGACGCTGTTCTGGGTAATGCTCGCCGGCGCCGCCTTCGTCTGGCTGGTCGTGATCGGCGCCGCGCTATTCGGCAGCCGCTGGCAGAGGCAGCCCCTCAGCGAACGCGGCGGCCTCAGGATCATCCTGTGGGCCGGCGCGGTATTCCCCACGGTTGTCCTTGCACTGCTGCTTGCCTACGGGCTGCGGCTGATGCCGGTGCTGCGCGCGGGCGAGCCGGCGCTCACCATCCATGTCTCCGGCGAACAATACTGGTGGCGCGTCACCTATACCGGCCGCGACGGCGCGCGGATCGAGACCGCGAACGAGCTTCGCCTGCCGGCGGGCAGCGCCGCCGAAATCCTGCTCGATAGCGCCGACGTCATTCACTCGTTCTGGATACCCGCGCTCGCCGGCAAGCTCGACATGATCCCCGGCCGCACCAACCGGCTGGTGCTGCATCCCGAACGCATCGGTACCTATCGCGGCGTCTGTGCCGAGTTCTGCGGCCGCTCGCATACCTTCATGGCGTTCCCGGTCGTGGTGATGGAGCCCGCGGCGTTCGAGGCGTGGCTGGCGCGAGAGGCCGCGCCGGCGGCTTCCACTGCCGTCGATGGCGCCTTCCTCGCCAATGGCTGCGGCGGTTGCCACAGCGTGCGCGGCACGGCGGCGACGGGCACCATCGGCCCGGACCTGACCCATCTCGCCGACCGGCAGATGCTGGGCGCGGGCATGTTCGCCAACACGGACGAGAACCGCCGCCGTTTTGTCGCCGAGGCCGAGGAGGTGAAGCCCGGCTCGCGCATGCCCTCCTTCAAGGCGCTGCCCCCGGCCGATCTTGACGCCATCACCGCTTATCTCGGGAGCCTGCGATGAGCGAGAGCGACACCGACACCGAGCGCCGTCACCGGCAGGAAGCCGAACTCCGGGCGGTCTGGGAAATTCCGCGCGGCTGGCGCTATTTCTCCAATTGCAACAACCAGGTCGTCGGCCTCTGGTACACGGGTACGGCGTTCGTCTTCTTCCTGTTCGCCGGCGTGCTCGCCCTCATCATGCGCGCCCAGCTCTCCGTGCCCGACAATGATCTGGTCTCGGCCGGCACCTACAACCAGCTCTACACGCTGCACGGCACGATGATGATGTTCCTGTTCGCCGTCCCGATCTTCGAGGCGGTGGCGATCCTCATCCTGCCGCAGATGCTGGCCGCGCGGGATCTGCCGTTCCCCCGCCTGTCCGCCTTCGGCTTCTGGTGCTTCCTCATTGGCGGCGTGTTCGTCGGCGGCTCGATCTTCTTCGATGCCGCCCCGGACAGCGGCTGGTTCATGTACCCCCCGCTCGCCACCGACACTACCCAGACGGGCATCGGTGCCGATATCTGGCTGCTCGGCCTGTCCTTCATCGAGGTCGCGTCGATCGCCGCCGCCGTGGAGCTGATCGTCGGCGTGCTGAAATGCCGGCCGCCGGGCATGCGCATCAATATGATGCCGCTCTATTGCTGGTATGTGCTGATCGTCGGCGGGATGATCCTGTTCGCCTTCCCGCCCTTGATCGCGGGCGACATCCTGTTCGAGATGCAGCGGCTGTTCGACTGGCCGTTCTTCGATGCCGCGCGCGGCGGCGATCCGGTGCTGTGGCAGCACCTGTTCTGGATTTTCGGCCACCCGGAAGTCTACATCATCTTCCTGCCCTCCATCGCCCTGCTTGCGATGATCGTGCCGACCTTCGCGCAGCGCCCGATCCTCGGTTATGGCTGGATCGTGCTGGCGGCGGTGGGCACCGGCTTCCTCAGCTTCGGGCTGTGGGCGCATCACATGTTCACCATCGGCCTGCCGTCGCTGTCGATCGGCTTCTTCTCGGCGGCCTCCGAGGCGGTGGCGATCCCGACCGGCGTGCAGATCTTCGTCTTCGTGGCGACGCTGCTGGCCGGGCGGGTGATCTTCTCCATCCCGATGCTGTTCGCCACCGGCGCACTCGCGATCTTCGTGTTCGGTGGGCTGACCGGGGTGATGGTCGCGCTGGCACCGTTCGACTGGCAGGCGCATGACAGCTATTTCGTGGTCGCCCATCTGCACTACACGCTGATCGGCGGCATGTTCTTCCCGCTGATCGCGGGCGTGTATTATTTCCACCCCTTCATCACGGGGAAAATGCTCTCCGCGCGGCTCGGGCGCTGGTCGTTCTGGCTGATGTTCGCCGGCTTCAACATCGCCTTCCTGCCGATGCACATCACCGGCCTGCGCGGAATGCCGCGCCGGGTGTTCACCTATCCGGCCGATCATGGCTGGGACGAGTTGAACCTCGTCTCCACCTTCGGCGCCTTCACCATGGCGGCCGGCGTCGTCGTGCTGGTGTGGGACGTGCTGCGGCCTGGCAAGGAGCGCGCACCGCGCAACCCATGGAATGCCGGGACGCTGGAATGGGTGGCGGGCGATCCGTCCGAGCCCTGGGGCATCCGCTCGGTGCCGCCGGTCTCCAGCCGCTACCCGCTCTGGGACCAGAAGAACCTGGCGGCGGATATCGACGCGGGACGGTTCTTCCTGCCCGGCGCGGAGGAGGGCAAGCGCGAGACCCTGGTCACCGGCGTGCTCGACGCCGAACCGCAGCAGGTGCTGCGCGTGCCGGGCAACAGTTTCAAGCCGATGATCGCGGCGATCCTGATCGGCGGCAGCTTCATCGCGACGACTTTTCACTGGTGGGTGGTCGCCGCCCTGTCCGGCGCGCTCGGCGTCGCCGCGATCATGGTGTGGCTGTGGACCGGCACGGCGATGATCCCGGAAAAGCCGGAGAAGCACGCCGGCATGGGCGTCACCCTGCCGCTCTATGCCTCCGGCTCCGCATCGGTCGGCTGGTGGGCGATGTTCATCACCATGGTCGGCGACGGCACTGCCTTCCTGAGCCTGATCTTCGCCTATTTCTACTTCTGGACCATCCACGGCGCCTTCCCGCCCGCCGGTGATCCGGTTCCCGACACCGCGCTGATGCTCGCGGGCGGCGCCGCAGGGCTCGCCTCATGGGGGCTGATGCTGCTGGCCCGAGCGGCCAATCGGGCCGGCCCGCGGCTTCTTGTGCGCCTCGCACTTGCCGGAGGCATCGCTCTGGCCCTCGTCGGCGGCGCCCTGCTCGTCCTGTCGCCCTGGCAGGCGGGACTGGCGCCCACGACCCATGTCTATCCCGCCACCGTGTGGGTGATCGTGATCTGGACCGCTATTCATCTCGCCGTCGGCGTGCTGATGCAGGGTTATTGCCTGGCCGGCAGCCTCGCCGGCCGGCTCACCGCGACCCACGACATCGATCTGCGCAATGTCGTGCTGTACTGGCATTTCGCGGCCCTCACCCTGGCGACCACGCTCGCGGTGCTCGTCCTCGCTCCGCGCGCGATGTGAGGCGCCCATGCTGTTCCGCCGCGCAACGCCGAACCTCTGGACCCTGATCACCCCGCCAACGGTGTGGGCGCTGCATTTCCTGTTCTGCTACATCGCCGGGGCGATCATCTGCGCCAAATATCCCGGCGCGCTTGGCGAGTTGCGGCTCGCCATTGCCGCCGCCACCGTGCTCGCGCTCGGCCTCATCCTCGCCGCCGGGGTGCAGGCGCACCGGCATTGGGGCTTCGGCTCGGGTATGCCGCCCCATGATGAGCCGACCGAAGACGACCAGCAGCATTTCCTCGGCTTCGCGACGCTCCTGCTCTGCGCGCTCAGCGCGGTCGCGGTGCTGTTCGGCGCCATGCCGGCGCTGTTCATCGCGGAGTGCGTGCGATGAAGCTTGCCTCTGTCATCGCCGGCCTTGCGATCCTCGCGCTGGTCTGGGGAAGCCCCCTCGCGGGAATGCCCGGCACTTTCACGGCCCACATGATCGTGCATATGAGCGTGGTCGCGCTCGCCGCCCCGCTGATCGCCATCGGCCTTTCCGGCACGCGGCTCGATCCGTCCCTGCGGTTGCCGTGGCTGTTCTCCCCGGTGCTGGCCGCGATGCTGGAATTCGCCATCGTGTGGGGCTGGCACCTGCCGCTCGCGCATGGTGCCGCCCGCCAGAACGATCTCGTCATGGTCGCCGAGCAGGCGAGCTTCCTTGGCGGAGGGTTGCTGCTCTGGATGTCCTGTCTCGGCCGCGCGGCGGGCGGGGCGGTCGCCGGCGCGCTCGTCGGTACGCTCGGGCTGCTGCTGACCTCCATGCACATGACGCTGCTCGGGGCACTGATCGCGTTCGCCGGCCGTCCTCTCTATGTCGAGAACGGCGTGCCGATCTGCGGCGCCGATCCGGCGTCCGCTTTGGCCGATCAGCAGCTCGGCGGCGTGGTCATGCTGCTGGTCGGCGGCTTCGTCTATCTCGCCGGCGGCCTCGGCCTGATGGCGCGGGTGGTGTTGGCGGAACCGCGCCGGGAGGCGACGCCATGAGACCGTCGTTCCGCGTCACACCGCGCCGTCTGCTCTACGCCGTCGCCGCTCTGGCCGTGCTCGGTTTTCTTGTCGGCTGGTCCGGCATCGTCAATATCGGCGCCAGTTCCGGCCATTGGCGCGTCACCGCCTGGGCGCTGCATGAGGTGATGCAGAAATCGGTCCGCACCTATGCGCTGCTTGAGCCGCAGCCGCCCGCCGATCTCGACAGCGCGGCCAATATCCGCCGCGCCGCCGGGCACTACGAGACTGCCTGCGCGTTCTGCCACGGCTCGCCGCTCGCCACCTCGCCCATCCTCGCCGCGCATATGACGCCGGCTCCTCCGGGGCTGGAAGGGGTGGGTGCGAAATGGACCGCGCGCGAGCTCTCCCGCATCGTCCGCCACGGCGTCAAATATACCGGCATGCCATCATGGATCGCCCCGCAGCGCGACGACGAGGTGTTGGCCATGGCGGCGTTTCTGCGCGCCTTGCCGGACATGTCGGCCGAGGATTACCGGCGTCTCGCCGTCGGCCCACGCGTGCCCGAAGATCCCATGCTGGAGCGCTGCGCCCGCTGCCATGGCGTGGATGGCGGCTCCTCGGACAGCGCCTTTCCGCTGCTCGCAGGCCAGAGCGAGGTTTATCTGGCCAACGCCTTGAATGCCTATGCCAAGGGCACCCGGCCGAGCGGCATCATGCAGTTTGCGGTCGACGGCGTGCCGGAGCCGGAGCTCCGCCGTCTCGCGCAGTACTATGCCGGCCTGTCCGGCCTCAGTGATCGCAGCGAGCCTGACCACACGCCGGGCGCGCGCATCGCTCTCCATGGACTGCCGGAAAAGGATGTGCCGGCCTGCGAGAGCTGTCATGGCCGCTCGGCGAGCCGGAACCCGGCCTATCCGTATCTCGCCGGACAGGATGCCGCCTATCTCGCCGCCCGATTGATCCGGATGAAGCAGGACGAGCCGCTTGATGAGCGTGCCCGCGTGATGCACCGCATCGCGGAGCGCCTGCCGGACGAGGCGATCGATGCCGTTGCGGAGTTCTATGCCCGGCAGCCTAGAGCAGGGCAGGGGGCGGCGGCGGCAGCTCGGTGATCCCCGATCTTACAGCACGTGTGCGTGCCGCCGCCCAAGGCGTCAACGGTTGGGGCGCCAGCCGGCCGTGCCGCCAAGGGCGCCCTCCTCATTGGAGATGGGCACCGTTTCGCCGCGCCGTTCCTTGGGTACTTCCAGCGTGCGGCGGATGGTTTCGATCTCGCTGATCGGCTCGTTCTCGATGCCGCCACCTTCCGCATCGGAAAGCCGTTCCGGCTCATCCGTAACGGATGGCGGCAGTTCGAGAGGCGGCGCCTCGACCACCTCTGCCGATCGGAATGCCTGGGGCCGGATGTCCTCGATCGCCACGATCTCCTTCGCCTGGAACCAGTGATGCTCTGCGCGTCCTTCCGGGCGTCCTTCCTGTTCCCAGATCCGGTATGCGCGTTCACGGATGGAATGGTCGTCAGCGTTCATCGTCGCCTCCCTGAGCTTCTGCGGGAAGAACGTTCGTGCTGAATGCCCGTTCCGTGCGACCCGCCGGAACGGTTGCGGGAGGGCGGCGTTGTCTGGCGCAACCCGAGGAGATGTCCGGCCGTGACGACCGACAGGAGCGCCCTCCGACGCCTCGCCCGCCGCTTCGATCTGCGGATTGTCGCCTGTACGGAACTCACGATCCGCCGCAGGCGCCGCGGGCGCGGTTTCAGCTACCAGCAGGCCGATGGCCGCGCCGTGACCGATGAGGAAATGCTCGCCCGCCTGAAAAGCCTCGCCGTGCCGCCGGCCTATGCCGAGGTGCGGTTCGCCGCCGATCCCCGCGCCCATCTCCAAGCCATCGGCACCGATGCCGCCGGGCGCCTGCAATACCGTTATCACCCGGACTGGACGCGGGTGCGCGAGGCGCTCAAGGCCCGCCGGCTTTCCGCGCTCGCCGGTGCGCTTCCGTTGATCACCCGCGCGGTGCGGCGGGCGCTGCATCGGCCCATGCCCGATCAGCATTTCGCGCTCGCGGCCGCGACGGAGCTGGTGGCGCTCACCGCGATCCGGGCAGGCGGCGAGCGATATGCCGAGCAGAACGGCACGCGCGGCGCCACCACCCTGCTCAAATCGCATATTCGGATCGACGGCGACGACATCGCCCTGTCCTTCACCGGCAAGGGCGGCAAGGCGATCCGCAAAGAGGTCCGCAACGCCCGCCTCGCCGCCGCGCTGACGCGGCTGAAGGCGCTCCCCGGCCGCCGGCTGTTCCAGTACCGCGATGCCGCCGGCGCGGTCCATGCCCTCCGCGCCGGGGAGGTGAACCGCTTCCTGAAAGAGGTCAGCGGCCAGCCGATCTCGCTGAAGGACTTCCGGACGCTCACCGCCTCGCTCGGCGTGCTCGACCGGCTGGCACGGCTGGAGCCGGCGAAAACCGAGCGCGACCGGCGCCGGCAGATCCGGCAGGCGATCGCGCCGCTGGCCGACGAACTCGCCAACACCCTGACCGTCTGCCGAAGCAGTTATGTCCATGACAGCGTTATCACGGCGTTTGAAAACGGCAGGCTCGGCACGCCCCGCGGCGAGCCGGCCACCGCCGTCGATCGGCTCTCCCGCCTGCTGCTGAGCCCGGCTTGCCGTCCGCCGGCTCCGCCCGCGCCCAAGAGCGGAACTTTGCGGCGCGGCTCCCATTGTTCCGGGGCCATAGGAAACATTTAATGCTCGACATTGATGACAGCCGAATGCTCACGCCCTCCCTGCTCGGGGAACTCGGCACGATTGCGACCCGCGCAGCCCTGCTGGACCAGGACGACAGCTTCCCGAGCGAGGATGTCGCGGCCCTTGCTGCCATCGGCACGCTCGCCGCGCCCTTCGCGTCCCTGCCAGGGGGCGGGGCGGCGCGGGACCCGGACGATCTCATGGAAGCCTTGCGGGCGATCGGCCATGCCAGCCTTCCGCTCGGCCGGCTGTTCGAGGGCCATGTCAACGCCGCCGCGCTGATCCGGCGCTACGGCACCTCCCGCCAGCGGGAAAGCGCGTTCCGGCGGGCGCGGGACGGCGCACTGTTCGGGGTTTGGAACACCGAAGGCGCGGACGGCGTGCGGCTTGTCCGCCGGGGGCGTCACCTCGAACTCCACGGTGCCAAGATTTTCGCGTCCGGCGCCGGGCATGTCGCGTGCCCGCTGATCACCGCGCGCGACGAAGAGGGCGGGCTGCTGATGGTGCTGCCTCGGCTCGACGGGTCATCCCGCGCCGATCTGTCGGCGTGGAAAGCGCACGGCATGCGGGCCTCGGCCAGCGGTGCGTTCTGCTTCACCGGCCTGCGTGTGGAGCCCGCCGATATTCTCGGCCAGCCGGGCGACTATCATCGCCAGCCCCATTTCTCCGCCGGCGCGTGGCGCTTCTGCGCGGTGCAGCTCGGCGGGATCGACCGGCTGGTGGACGAAGCCGCGTCGTACCTGCGCCGTCACGGCCGCGACACCGATCCCCATCAGCGCGCCCGCATGGGCGAGGCGATGATCGCTGCGGAAACCGCGCGGCTCTGGGTGGAGCGCGCGGCGCGGATCGCCGAGGCCGAGGAGGCGGCGACGGACGAGCGCACGGCCGGCAACGCCGTCGCCTATGTCAATCTCGCGCGCTGCGCGGTGGAGCGTTGCGGCCTTCAGGTCATGGAGCTGGTGCAGCGCTCAATCGGGCTTTCTGCCTTCCAACGCACCAGTCCGGTCGAACGGTTATGCCGCGATCTGTCGACCTATCTGCGCCAACCGGCGCCGGACCGGGCGCTGTGCGAGGGCGCCGCCCATGTTCTTGCCCAGGAGCCTCCCATGCGCGAGCTGTGGCGATGACCGCGCGGGTCGAAGAGGTGCTCGGCGCCATGGCGCGGTTTCCCACGGTGGAGCCCGCCGACTTCGTGCGTCGCGGCCTTGTGGTGATCGCGCCACATCCCGACGATGAGAGCCTGGGTTGCGGCGGGCTGATCGCCGCCTGCCGGGACATCGGCCTGCCGGTGACTATCATCATCGTCAGCGATGGGGCGGGTTCCCATCCCCGCTCCCGGCTGTTCGCGGCCCCACGCCTTGCCCAACTACGCCGTCGGGAGGCTGTGGAGGCCGCGGCACGGCTCGGCGTCCCGGCCAGCGCGGTGCATTTCCTCGAACTGCCAGACCGGTTCGTGCCGGCCCATGGCGCTGAGGCCGAGCGGGCGGCCGGGCGCATCGCCGCTCTCGCCGTCGGCGCCGATGTCGTTACCGTGACCTGGCGCCACGACCCGCATGCCGACCATCAGGCGAGCTTCGCGCTGGCCCGCGAAGCGGTGCGGCGTCTTCCCGGAGCTCGGCTCTGGGAATATCCGGTGTGGGGCCTGACACTGCCGCCTGAGACCCGGCTCGACGCGGCTCCAGTGGCCGGCGTGCGGGTGCCGATCGCGCCGTTCCTCGACGCGAAGCGCGCCGCGATCGCCGCCCATGCCTCGCAGACCACCGATCTCATCGCCGATGATCCTGAGGGATTCCGGCTCACCTCGCCGGTACTGGCGCTGTTCGACGTACCGCTGGAAACTTTTGTTGGGCCGGTCTCATGAGCGCCAGCCTGCCGCCGGCCTATTTCGAGGCGCTGTACGAGCGCTCGTCCGACCCCTGGGATTTCGAAACCAGCGCGTATGAGGACGCGAAATACGCCGCCACGCTCAACGCCTTGCCACGCCCGCGCTACTCGCGCGCGCTGGAAGTCGGCTGCTCGATCGGTGTGCTCACCCGTCGGTTGGCCGCGCGCTGCGACGAGCTTGTTGCCATCGACCCGGCCGCCCGCGCCCTCGACCGGGCGCGCGAGCGCTGCCGGGACCTGCCGCAGATAAACTTCCTGCAGGGTCAGGCTCCGGCCGACTGGCCCGAAGGCCGGTTCGACCTCATCCTGCTGTCGGAAGTGGTGTATTATCTCTCTCCGGAGGATGTCGCGGCCCTCGCCGCGCGCGTCGCGGCCTCCCTCGTCTCCGGCGGGCAGGTCGAACTGGTGCACTGGGTTCGGGAAACCGACTATCCGCTGTCAGGCGACGAGGCCGTCGAGCGCTTCATCCACGCTCTCGGCGAGAGGTTCCAGCTCGTTGCGCGGCAGCGCACGCAGGATTATCGGCTCGATCTCCTCGCCGCACCGTGAGGCGCCGGCGAGCGCCGCCCGCACCCGACGGGCGACCGCCAGATGGTGCTCCATCTGCGCGGGGCGAAGCGGCCGGGGCACCAGAAGCGGGCTGCGGGCCAGCGCAATCGCCCAGCTTTCCCCGAAGCGGGGCCGCGACTGCCCCGCCAGCGCTCCCTCGTCGAGCCGAAGCCGGCGCTCCCATTCCTCCGGGCAGAAATCCACCGAGAATGCCTTTCGCATCCGGCCGCGCAGCACCATTCGCCGCAGCGCGGCTGGCAGCGCTTCCAGCCGCTCATCACCGGGCGCATCGTGCTCGGCGGCGCGCTGGAGCAGGGCGCTGGCGCAGCCGCCCGGTGCCCGGCCGTCGAAGCGGGCCGAGGTGGTGACGACGATGGCCGGATCGTGACGTATCGCGATGTCATGCCGGACGAGGGCGCCTGCCAGCGCCCGGTCCTCTCCCGCCTCCACCGCAGGAAGGCCGCCGATGCGGCGATAGGCGTCGAGCGTCAGCGCGAAACTCGCTCCCGACTCGGTCCAGTGATTGGGCCAGGGGTCGTGCGGCAGCGGGTCGAGCTGCGCGGAGAGCGCCGCCAGGGTCTCCTCATAGGCGCTCTCGATCCGTCGGCGCCGCAGCAGGTGTGGCGGCCAATCGCTTTCCTCGGCGCTGTCGAAGGCGAAGCGTCCCGCCACCGCTCCGCAGGCGCCGGAAAGGCCCGAGAGGTTGCCCTCCACCCAATGCGGGCTCACGCGGCTATCGGCATCGGTGGTGAGCAGCATGCCCGGCCCTTCGGCGCGCGCCGCCCAAAGGCTCGCAATGTCGAGGGCAAGTCCGCGCGCCACGCCGGCATTGGCGAGGCGCGGCGGCAGGTCGATCGGGACAACCAGATGAGGAATGCCGGCAGCACCGAGCATGTCGCGCGCGCGCGGGACGGTGGCGTCGCGGCAATTATTGGCGAGGAGCACGATGCCGAACCCCGCGCCGTCGGCCCCGATCGATGGTCCGCGCTGGTGAAGCAGTGCGGCGAGGCACGGTTCGATCCGTTCCGCCTCGTCGCGCGCGGGCAGGGCGACCACCACGCGGGGCGCACGGCCTGGCGGGCTGCCGCGGTCATAGAGAGCGCGGGCAAGATCGGATCGTGAAAAGGCGGGGTGGGACATCTCGAACCTCTGCGGCAGTGCGCAAACGTTCGATTCCGCTCACGGTTCCGCGTGCGGGCGGTGTCAATCGGCCTGCTGCCGCAGCTCCTGTACAAGACGCGCTCCGCCGGTCGTCGCCTGCGCGGCCAACGGCGGAGACGCGGCTCAATGCATGGCGATCGCGCGCTCGCCAGCCGGCAGAGTGCGCACGCCGACGAGGACGATGAGCACCGCCATCAGCAGCAGCAGGCTGGCCGCGGCGACGGTGCCGGTCACGCCGTCCACTGCCAGAATGGCCCCGCCGCCGGCGGCGCCGACCGAGATCGCGAGCTGGACCGAGGCGACGAGCAGGCCGCCGGCGGTTTCGGTCTGGTCGGGCACGGCGCGGGTCAGCCAGGTCGACCACGCCACCGGAACGCCGCCGAAGGCGAAGCCCCACAGGGCGAACAGGATGGTGTGGCCCATGGTATCCGCCGGCACGGTGACGAGGGCGATGCCCAGCCCGGCCATCAGCAGCGGCATGCCGAGCAGGGCGGCCTTCAGGCTGCGCTCGATCAGGGGGCCGGCCACCAGCGTGCCCACGAAGTTCGCGAGGCCGAAGCCGAGCAGGATCGCCGACACCGCGTTGATGCCGACGCCGGTCACGGTTTCAAGGAAGGGCCGGATATAGGTGAACACCGCGAAATGGCCGGCGAAGGCCAGCATCGCCGCGACGATTCCGAGCGCGACCTGCGGCCGGCGCAGCACATCGACGAGAGTACGCAGCCGCGCCGTGCCGGTCGGCGCCATGCGCGGCAGAGTGAGAACCTGCGCGACGATGGTCACGACGCCCATGGCCGCAGCCATGAGGAACACCGCGCGCCAGCCCGCCAGATGGCCGAGATAGCTGCCGACCGGAGCCGCGAAGATGGTGGCGGCCGAGACGCCGCTGAACAGGATGGAGAGCGCGCGCGGCACCATTTCTTCGGGAACCAGCCGCATGGTGAGCGCCGCCGACATCGCCCAGAAGCCGCCAAGCGCGACGCCGAGCAGCACGCGCCCGGCGATCAGCAGCGGGAGATTGGGCGCGAAGGCGACCGCGAGGTTCGAGATCACCAACAGGATCGAGAAGGCGATCAGAAGGCTGCGCCGATCAATGCGCTGCGTGGCCGCCGAGACCAGCAGGCTGGCGACGAGCGCGACCAGGGCGGTCGCCGTCACCGCCTGGCCGGCGGCGCCCTCGGTGATGCCGAGGTCGGCGGCCATCGGGGTCAGCAGGCTGGCGGGCAGGAATTCCGCCGTCACCAGACCGAAAACTCCCAAAGTCATCGAGCCGACGGCAGCCCAGGCGGGCGAGATGGGTGCCGCCGGAGCGGCGTCGAGCGCAAGCGTGTCACTCATTCATTGGCCTTTCAGGAAGGGATGGTGCATTGCAACACGCTATGCTGGTTTCTCAGGACGAACTATGCCAGCATGTCCGGCATGTTTGATCATTCGTCCGAAGAATCCGGCGCCATCCCGCCGCAGGCCTATCCCGACGTCGTGAGCGAACTGCTCGGCGGGATGAGGTTCGTGGGCCTGAAATATCGCCGCATCCAGATATCCCCGCCGTTCGGCGTGCATTTCGGCAGCGAGGCGGGACGCGCCCAGTTCCATTTCATCTCGCGCGGCACGGTCTATCTGCGCCGGGCTGGCGAGGTGGAAAAGCTGGAGGCAGGATCGGCGGTGCTGCTGCCGCATGGCGGCGCGCATGATCTCGTCTCGGCGCCGGACCTGCCGTGCAAGACCGTCTTGGCGTTCGAGGAAGCGCCGCTCTGCGGCACGGTGGCTGCGATCAACGCCTGCGACATCGACGCCTGCCGCAGCACCGACGTGGTGATCTTCAGCGGCTGCATGGAGTTCGAGCTCGGCGGCATGACCCCGCTGGTGGCGCTGATGCCCTCGGTGATGTCGGTCGGCACGCTGCTGGACCGCTATCCCGAACTGCTGCCGATGCTGGAAGCGATGGAGCGGGAAACCCGGGGCGATCGCGCCGGGTTCGCCGGCATACTGGCGCGCCTCGCCGAGGTGGTGTCGGTCTTCATCGTCCGGGCATGGGTCGAATGCGGCTGCGGCACGGCGTCGGGCTGGGTGGCGGGGCTGCGCGACCCCCGGCTCGCACGCGTCATGGCCGCGCTGCACCGTCATCCGGGCCGGGAATGGACGGTGGCCGAGCTGGCCTCGGTGATGGGCAGCTCCCGCTCGGTCTTCGCCGCGCGTTTTCTGGCGGTGACCGGCATGACGCCGCTGCGCTATCTCACCGAGCTGCGCATGCGTCTGGCGGCGCAGTGGATCACGCGGGAGAAGCTGTCGATCGACGCCGCCGCCAGCCGGCTCGGCTACGGCTCGCAGGCCGCCTTCAGCCGCGCCTTCAAGCGGACGATGGGCTATGCGCCGGGGGCGATGCGCGCGGCGCAGCTCGCCCCGCGCGCGGCAGAATAGCGCCCGGCGTAACACGGAGCCGGCGTCAAGGACCGGCGCGGCGCGGGGTGGCCCGGCAGGAAGGTGGGCTGGGCCAGCACGACGCAGAAGGGGGCCAGCGCTAGCTGAGGGAGCGGGGCACACGCAACGCGCCCGACTCGCCCGGCTGGCTGGAGCCGTTTCCCGCCGGTGTTCGGCAGTCATCGCAGATCATTCACAGCTGGCTGCGGGCGGCGACGCCTGGATAGGGGACGCTCATCGCGACCGATGCCTCCGGTAGCGTCGCCGCTCGCCACCCCGCCTCGATCCGGCACTGCGAGATTAATCGTTCACGTTCAAATATTTAGCTCCAGGAATCTCTGCGACCGCTCTCGCTGTTTCGGGGCAAAAGGGCGCATGACTCATGCGCCCCGCGAGCGCGGCGGGCGCGGGGCGGCATGTACGTTTCGCTGCCGGGCGGAACAAAAGCGCTTGATCTTTGAGTGTACATGATCATAGATGATATAGGATTTGTCACTTAAGGCGTCGTTCCGGCGCCGGTGTGGATCACCCTCGGATTGCCGCCGGACCTGTCGCACTTGCGGTCGGGCCCGCGACACGCCGCGGGGTTCATTTCCTCTCTCTCCGCCGCATGCCGTGCCGGCGAAGGGGGCAACGAGAACAATAAGTGCGCCGTCCAAGGCGCAAGCCGCTAGATCGCAATTGTGTGCTGAACATCGCGGGCGGCGAGAGGCCGTTGCGCGAGCAGCGACACAGGGAGGAAAATGACGTGAAAAATCAAGCTATCCGTGCCGGCCTGCTCACGGCGTCCGCGCTCGCGCTCGGCCTCACCGCTTCGGGCGCCGCCCTTGCGGAATGGAAGCCCAACCGTCCGGTCGAGCTGGTCGTGTCGGCCGGTCCCGGTGGCGGTTCGGACATCTTCACGCGTGTCGTGCAGGCCGCGCTGACCAAGAATTCGCTGGTCTCGACGCCGCTGCTCGTCGTGAACAAGCCGGGCGGCTCCGGCTCCGAGGCATTCGCCTATGCCGAGGACAATCCCGACAGCCCGTACAAGCTCTATTTCGGCACCCAGGACGCCTATGTGCTGCCGCTCACCACCAAGGTGAACTACAGCATGAAGGACCTGAAGCCGGTCATGACCATGGCCTCCGACGTGTTCATCCTGTGGACCAACCCGAAGGCGTCCGGCATCAACACCGCGCAGGAATTCGTCGAGAAGGCCAAGGCCGCTCCCGGCAAGGTGCGCATCTCCGGCGCCAAGGCCAAGGACGCCGACGAGACGCTGGTGACGCTGATCGAACGCGCGGCCGGCATCGACCTCGCCTACATCCCGTACAAGAGCGGCAGCGAGGCCGCGATCCAGGTGGCCGGCGGCCATGTCGAGGCCAACACCAACAATCCGAGCGAGAGCCTGGAGCAGTGGAAGGCCGGCAACCAGAAGCCGCTCTGCGTCTTCACCGCCGAGCGCCTCGCCGACAAGACCGTGGTGGCCGAGGGCATGAGCTGGGCGGACATTCCGACCTGCGTCGAAGCCGGCATCGATGTGAAGAACTTCCTCCAGCCGCGCACGGTGTGGATGGGCGCGGACGCGCCGGCCGAAGCGGTGGCCTATTACACCGATCTGCTGAAGAAGGTGGTCGATACGCCGGAGTTCAAGGACTATTCCGCGCGTAACGTCCAGATCAACAAGGTCCTCGTCGGCGACGACTTCAAGGCCTACGTCGCCGAACAGGTGAAGAACTACGAGAAGATCTACCAGGACAATGGCTGGCTGCTGTCCTCCGGACAGTGATCTCGCCTTTCGGCCGCTTCGGCGGTGTCCGTCCTCGTGGAGTAAGTTGGATGGAAATATCCCGGAACACCATGGAAGTGGCCACGGCCACGGCGACCGCCCTCGTGGGGGCGGTCGTCTGCTACGGCTCGCTGGAAAACGGCATCGGCTGGACCGAGTCCGGTCCGCAGCCTGGCTATTTCCCGTTTGGCATCGGCTGCCTGATCATCGTGGGCAGCCTCGCCAACATCGTTTACACGCTGTGGAAGAGCTCGGCCCGCACCGCCGCTGCCGGTCCTGCCGGCGAACTCGCCGGCGCAGAGGGTGAGCCGTTCATCGACGGCACGCGCCTGCGGCAGCTCGCAGCCTTCTTCCTGCCGATCGTCGCGATGGCGGTCATCTCGGCCTGGCTCGGGCTCTATATCGGCATGGCGCTTTATATCTTCTACGCCATGAAGGTTTCGGTCGGATTTCGTACCGTCACGAGCCTGTTGATCACCGCCGCGGTGGTCATCGTCAACTTCGTCATCTTCGAGACCATCTTCCTGGTTCCTCTGCTCAAGGGACCGATCCTCGAATATTTCGGCATCTACTGAAATAAGACAAAAAAGAGCTGAGGAAGCGACTCATGGGCAATTTCGGACAATTGATGGATGGCTTCGCCATCGCCCTGACCACGCACCACATCATGGTGATGGTGATCGGCGTGCTGCTCGGTCTTGTGGTCGGCGTGCTGCCGGGCCTCGGCGCGCCGAACGGCGTGTCGCTGCTGCTGCCGCTGACCTTCACCATGGACCCGATCTCCGCGATCATCCTGCTGACCTCGATGTATTGGGGCGCGCTGTTCGGCGGATCGACCACCTCCATCCTGTTCAACATTCCCGGCGAACCATCCTCGGTCGCCACCACCTTCGACGGCTACCCGATGGCCAAGCGCGGCGAGGCGGTGCGGGCGTTGACGCTGGCGTTCTCCTCGGCGGGCTTCGGCGCGCTGGTTGGCGTCCTCGTCATCACGCTACTGTCGGGCTGGGTGGCGAATTTCGCGCTGCGCTTCGGCTCGCCTGAATATTTCGGCGTCTACTTCCTCGCCTTCGCCAGCTTCATCGGCATGTCCGGCGGCTCGCCGTTCAAGACGCTGGTGTGCATCATGCTCGGCCTCGCCGCCGGCACGGTGGGCATGGACACCATCTCCGGCGAGGGGCGGCTCACCTTCGGCATCCCCGACCTCGCGCGCGGCATCTCGTTCCTGATCGTGGTCATCGGCCTGTTCGGCCTTGGCGAACTGCTGGTGACGGTGGACGAGGGCTACAAGTTCGACGGCGTGAAGGCCAAGCTCGACCTCTCGGTCATCCTCCGCACGCTCGCCGAGCTGCCGCGTTACTGGGCCACGCTGCTGCGCAGCGCAGTGGTCGGCTGCTGGATGGGCATCACTCCCGGCGGGCCGACCGCGGCCTCCTTCATGAGCTACGCGCTGGGGCGCCGCTTCTCCCGCCGGGGCAAGTTCTTCGGCAAGGGCGAGCCGGAAGGCATCGTCTCGCCGGAGACGGCGGACCACTCCGCCGGTTCCTGCGCCCTGCTGCCGATGCTCGCGCTCGGCGTGCCCGGCTCGGCCACGGCGGCGGTGATGATGGGCGGCCTGATGATCTGGGGCCTGTCGCCCGGGCCCATGCTGTTCTCGACCCGCCCGGATTTCGTGTGGGGCCTCATCGCCTCGATGTATGCCGGCAACGTCATCGCCGTCGTGCTGGTGCTCGCCACCGTTCCGCTGTTCGCCTTCATCCTGCGCGCGCCGTTCACGGTGGTCGGGCCGCTGATCGCGATCATCTGCGTGATCGGCGCCTATACCGTGTCGAACCACATGTTCGACCTGTGGCTGGCGCTGATCTTCGGTGTCGTCGGCTACGTCTTCAAGAAGCTCGACTACCCGCTCGCCCCGTTCGTCCTCGCCGTGGTGCTGGGCGACAAGGCGGAGGATGCGTTCCGCCAGTCGATGCTGTCCTCGGGCGGCTCGCTCACCGTGTTTTTCGAGACGCCGCTGGTGGGGACGATGATGGGGCTCGGCATTCTGCTGCTGCTGCTGCCGCTGGTGTCGCTGCTAGTCAGCGCGGTCTCCGGGAACGGCAACGGGCCGGACGTCGCCAAGACGCCCGACCACCAGACCTCGCGTACCTGACCCGCGCAAGGTGGCGGCGCCCCGGTGCCGCCACCCACGATACGGTATTTTAAAACCTCTCTCAGTGAGTTGCGCCATGTTCGGAGCTCTGCGCCTACCCAACACCATCCTCTTCGGCAGCGGTCAGCGTCACGTGATCGGCTCCGCAACTGCCCGCTTCGGCACGCGCACGCTGGTGTGCACCGATGCCCGCATGGCGCAGCTCGACGTTTTCGCCGCCGTCATCAAGGACCTTGAGGCCCATGGCGTCGAGGCCCGCGTGTTCGACCAGACCATCGCCGACCTGCCGATCGACTCGATCAAGGAATGCGTGGCCGGCGTCGGCGACTTCAAGCCCGACAGCATCATCGGCATCGGCGGCGGCAGCTGCATCGACATGGCCAAGGTGGTCTCGGTGCTGCTCACCCATGGCGGCGAGCCCAGCGCCTATTACGGCGAGTTCGCCGTGCCCGGCCCGGTGCTGCCGCTGATCGCGGTGCCCACCACCTCCGGCACCGGTTCCGAGGTCACCCCGGTCGCGGTCATTCTCGACAGCGCGCGCGGCACCAAGATCGGCATCGCCAGCCCGTACATCATCCCGCACATGGCGGTGTGCGACCCCGAGCTGACCATGACCTGCCCGGTCGGCCTCACCGCCTGCTCGGGCGCGGATGCGCTGGCCCATGCCGTCGAGGCGTTTACCAGCAAGACCCGTCCGGCCGATGCGATGCTGACCGAACAGCACGTCTTCATCGGCAAGAACCTGCTCTCCGACCATTTCGCTCGCCTCGCGGTGTCGAACGTGTTCCGCTATCTCGCCCGCGCCTGCAAGGACGGCAGCGATGTCGAGGCCCGCGAGGGCATGATGCTGGCCTCGTTGGCCGCCGGCTGCGCCTTCGGCACGGCGGGCACGGCGGCCGCCCATGCACTGCAATATCCGGTCGGCAACCTCACCCACACCTCGCATGGCGACGGCGTGGGCGCGCTGCTGCCCTTCGTCATGCAGTTCAACCGTTCGGCGAGCCCCGAAGCCTTCGCGGAGCTGGCCGGTGTGGTCGGCCTCGGCGATGCGTCGATGAGCGTGGACGAGCGTTCCCAGCTGTTCATCGATGAAGTGGCGACGCTGTTCGCCGCGATCGGCATTCCGCGGTCGCTCCAGGCTCTGGGCCTTGCCTCGGGCCATGAGAACGACGTCGCCGCCGGGGCGCTGAAGGCGGAGCGGCTGGTGAAGAACAATCCGCGCCCGCTCGACCTCGCCGCGATGCTCCACATCACGCAGGCCGCCTATGCCGGCGAGCGCGCCGCGCTGCTTAATCTCTGACCATTACCGGGACACAGATCATGTCGACCACCACCGCGCACCAGATGCCCGCCGATACCGGCGCGACCTATGTCGTTCCCGGCTACGGGGCGAAGGATTCCTTCCCGATCCCGACCGACCTGCTGATCGGCGACGCCTGGGTCGCCGGCAGCGGGGCGGAGCGCATCGACGTTCTTAACCCCGCCACCGGCACGGTGCTCACCTCGGTCGCCGACGCGACGGTGGCTGACGGCATGGCCGCGGTCGACGCCGCGCAGGCCGCCGCCGCCTCCTGGGCCGCGACCCCGCCGCGCGCCCGCGCCGTCATCCTGCAGCGTTGCTTCCACGCCATGGTCGAGCACGCCGACTGGCTGGCGCAGCTGATCTCGCTGGAAAACGGCAAGGCGCTGCCGGATGCGCGCTCCGAAGTCATGTACGCCGCCGAGTTCTTCCGCTGGTACGCGGAAGAGGCGGTGCGCATCAATGGCGACATCGGCATCGCCCCGGCCGGCGGCAACCGCATCATGGTGCAGTACCAGCCGATCGGCATCGCGCTGCTGATCACGCCGTGGAACTTCCCGGCGGCGATGGCGACCCGCAAGATCGCCCCCGCGCTGGCCGCCGGCTGCACCTGCATCCTCAAGCCCGCGGAAGAGACCCCGCTGACCGCGCTGGCGGTGGGCGAGATCCTGCGCCGCGCCGGGGTGCCGGCCGGCACGGTGAACATCATCAACACCTCCGACCCGGCCTCGGTGTGCCGCGCTATCCTGCGCGACCGCCGCGTGCGCAAGCTGTCCTTCACCGGCTCGACCGAGGTCGGCCGCATCCTGCTGCGCGAGGCGTCTTACAATGTCATCAACTCCTCGATGGAGTTGGGCGGCAACGCGCCGTTCCTGGTGCTCGACGACGCCGATCTCGACGCCGCCATCGACGGCGCGATGATCGCCAAGATGCGCAATGCCGGCGAAGCGTGCACGGCGGCTAACCGCTTTTATGTACAGGAAGGCATTTATCCCGCCTTCGTCGACAAGCTGGTCGAGAAGATGAGCGCGCTGAAGCTGGGCGCAGGCACCGACACCACCACCCAGTGCGGCGCGATGATCAACGGCGCATCGATCGAGAAGATCGAGACGCTGGTGAACGACGCGGTGGGCAAGGGCGCCCGCGTGCGGCTCGGCGGCAAGACGCCGGCCGGCGAGGGCTTCTTCTACCCGCCGTCGGTGCTCGACGAGGTACCGCTGAACGCCGACCTGCTGCGCGACGAGATTTTCGGGCCGGTGGCGGCGGTGGTGCCGTTCAAGGACATCGAAGACGCCGTGCGCATGGCCAACGACACCGAATATGGCCTCGCCGCCTATGTCTACACCGAGAACATGAAGCTCGGCCTCCAGCTCGCCGAGCGGCTGGAATACGGCATGGTCGCGCTCAATCGCGGTCTGGTCTCCGATCCCGCCGCGCCGTTCGGCGGCGTCAAGCAGAGCGGCCTCGGCCGCGAGGGCGCCCATCACGGGTTGCTGGAGTTCACCGAGGCCAAGTACATCGCGGTCAACTGGTGACGAGGGCGCGGGCGGGCGGCGTCACGCGCGCGCCCGCTCCGCCGCTTGGTTGGAACGATGAGAACCTATATCTTATATCATCGTTGGGTTAGGTTTGATTCACATGGTCGCCAGCATCCAGGAACCTCTGCCCTTCTCACGGCTGGCGTCGCCTGACGATCGGCGTCCCGCCTATCCGCAGTCGCTGGTGGAGCTTGCCTACGAGCAGCTGCTCTCCATGCTGGTGACGATGCAGATCGCGCCTGGCGCGCATATCAGCATCGAAGCGCTGGCGCGGCAGCTCGAAATCTCGCAGACCCCGATCCGCGAGGCGCTGACGCTGCTGGAGGCGCAGAAGCTCGCCTACAAAATCCCCAATGTCGGCTTCCGGGCGGCGGAGCTGCTGACCCGGCAGGAGGTGCACGACCTGTTCGAGCTGCGCCTGCTGATCGAGCCGGCGGCGGCGGCCTTCGCGGCGGAAAAGGCCAATGACGAGGCGCTGCGCGCGCTGGAAACGCTCGCCGAGGAGATGTCGCGCCAGCAGACCGGAAACGAGCTGGCCTATGCCCAGTTCGCGGAGGGCGATGCGCGGC
Source organism: Ancylobacter sp. G4_0304 (assembly GCF_047501495.1). Lineage (NCBI taxonomy): Bacteria > Pseudomonadati > Pseudomonadota > Alphaproteobacteria > Hyphomicrobiales > Xanthobacteraceae > Ancylobacter > Ancylobacter sp. G4_0304. Next base: position 60,584 of record NZ_JAZDRM010000002.1, read on the forward strand.
TGCACCAGCTGGTGACAGCGGCGAGCGGCAATCGCTTCATCGCCGAGACGGTGGAGGGGCTGCACGTCCACCTGCACATCTTCCGCTTCCTGTTCCAGACCAACGCCACCGCCAAGGCGGTGCAGGAACATGAGGCGATCGTCAGTGCGCTTCTCGCGCGCGACACGGCGGGCGCGGAACAGGCGATGCGCGACCATCTGCTGGCCTCGCGCGGGCGCATGACGCTGGCGCTGGACGAGCAGGAGCGCCTGGCCGGTGCCGGCCTGTCGCCGGAAGGCGGCGGGCGCCCGCGCTCGCGCCGCGCGCGCAAGCGCTGAAGCCGTCCGAAGCACGCGGCGAACGCGATCAAGGTTTGACAAGGGGTCCGCGTCGTAATTAAAATCATATAGGATATATGATGCATCGCCCTCCCGATGAGGGCCGGAGCGTATAGTCGTGCATCCCCGCGCCGATGCGGTGCGCCGGGATGGAACAGGTCTCTTATCCCGGCGCGATGCGCGTTCCGCCGCGTTGCCGGGCAATGACATAATGGGAGGAATTGGTGATGGCTCTGCCTCTAGAGGGCATCCGGGTGCTCGACATCTCGCAGGTGATGGCGGGGCCGTTCTGCTGCATGCTCCTGGCCGACATGGGCGCTGACGTCATCAAGATCGAGCCGCCGGGCACGGGCGATTCCACCCGCCATTCCATGGGCTTCCGGCTCAAAGGCACGGACAGCCCCGGCTTCCTGGCGCTGAACCGCAACAAGCGCAGCATCACGCTCGACCTCAAGTCGCCGGAAGACCGCGAGGTGCTCTACGCGCTGGTGAAGACCGCCGACGTGCTGGTCGAGAACGCCCGTCCCGGCGTCGCCTCGCGCCTCGGCATGGACTACGCCACGCTGAAGGCGATCAACCCGCGCCTCGTCTATGCCAGCATTTCCGGCTTCGGCCAGACCGGGCCGTGGTCGCAGCGGCCGGGCTTTGACCTGATCGCGCAGGCGGTCTCCGGCGTGCTCAGCTCCAACGGATTCCCCGGCATGGAGCCGGCCAAGAACTCCATTGCGGTGGCCGATCTCGGCGCCGGCCTGTTCAGCGCCTACGCCATTCTGAGCGCGGTGATCGGCCGCCAGGCCTCCGGCGAGGGCCAGCACATTGACGCCTCGCTGTTCGAGGCGGCGCTGGCGCTCTCGATCTGGGAGACGACCGAACTGTGGGGCACCGGCAAGTCGCCCGCGCCCATCGGCTCGGCCAATCGCATGTCCGCGCCCTATCAGGCGGTGGAGGCCTCAGATGGCTGGTTCGTGATCGGCGCCGCCAATCAGGGCCTGTGGCTTACCTTCCTCAAGGTGCTCGGCCGCGAGGAGCTGCAGCAGGATGCGCGCTTCTCCACCAATGCCGCGCGCGTGCAGAACCGCATCGCGCTGATGGAGGAACTGGCGCCGACCTTCCTCACCCGCACCCGCCAGGAATGGATCGACGCGCTGATGGCAGCCGGCGTGCCGACGGCGCCGATCCTCGATTATGGCGAGGCGGTCGCCAGCGAGCAGGCCGAAGCGCGCGAGATGGTGCAGATGGTGCCGCACCCCGTCGAGGGCGAGTTCCGCGCGCTCGGCTTCCCGGTAAAGCTCAGCGCCACCCCGCAGGAAATCCGCCTCCCGCCGCCGCTGCTCGATGAGCATGGCGACGATATTCGCCGGGAACTGGTCGAGAAGGGGCTGCTGGCGCAGCCGAAAGCCAAGAGCGTCGCGTGATGAGCACTCCCGGCATCGATTTCGAGAAGACGGGCGACGTCGCCTTCGTCCGTTTCAATAACCCCTCGGCGCACAACGCCCTGACCAGCCAGATGTGGCTCGACCTGCGCGACGCCGCGCGGGCGATCGCGGACGATCCCTCGATCCGCGTCGCGGTGTTCCGCGGCGTGGGCGGCAAGGCGTTCGTCTCCGGCACCGACATTTCCGGGTTCACCAAATTCGCCAGCGGCGCCGACGGCGTAGCCTATGAGCGCAACATCGACGAGTGCATGGGCGCGGTCGACGCCATACCGGTCACAACCATCGCGGTGGTCGACGGCTGGGCGGTCGGGGGCGGGCTCAACATCGCCTCAGCCTGCGATTTTCGCCTCGCCACGCCGGGCGCGCGCTTCGGCTCGCCCATCGGCCGCACGCTCGGCAATTGCCTCTCGGCGCTCAGCATGGCGCGGATCGGTGGCGCCATTGGCGTGCCGCTGGCCAAGCGCATGGTGCTGCTCGGCGAGATCATCTCGGCCGAGGAGATGCTCGATAAGGGCTTTCTGCTGAAGATCCTCGACGCCGAGGCGATGGAGGCCGAGATCGAGGCGCTGTGCCGCCGCGCGGCTGAGAACGCGCCGTTGACCACGCGCGCCACCAAGGCCACGATCCGCAAGCTCTCCCTTGACGAACTGCCGGACATCGAGGCGATCGTTTCCGAGGTGTATGGCAGCGAGGATTTCCGCCGCGGCGTCGAGGCGTTCCTCGCCCGCACCAAGGCGGTGCCGGCCTGGTCCGGCAAATAGCGCGGAACGGATAGGCGCTGCCGGGCCGTTCAGCGGTCCGGCTGCACCTCATTGTCGAGAACGCGGCGGGTGACGCGCCAGCCATTGAGATGGTGGGCCCGCAGCAATTCGCGCAGCAGCGGGCCCTGCCGCTGCTTGAGCGCCTCGACGATCTGCTCGTGTTCCATCACCGCGCGCGCCCAGCGCTCGCTCACCCGGTTGCCGGCGAAGCGGTACAGCCGGACGCGCGCGCTTTCCACCCGGTAGACCCGCGACAGCGCCGGATTATGCGCGCAGTCGACGATGGTCTGGTGGATGTCCTGGTTGATGCGGAAATAGCCCATCAGGTCGCCCGCCCGCTGGCAGGCCACCATCTGCCCGTGCAGCGCCTCGACGCGCGCGAACTCCTCCACCGTGCCGCGCGCGCAGGCAAGCTCCGCCGCCACGCTTTCGAGGCCGGCGAGCAGTTCCATGGCGAGGTCGACCTCGTCCGGCGAGAGCCGCGTCACCAGCGCGCCGCGATTGGGCACGATCTGCACCAGCCCCTCGGTCTCCAGAATCTTGAACGCCTCGCGCAGCGGGGTGCGCGTGACGCCCAGCCCCTCGGTCAGCATGCGCTCGGAGATGCGCCCGCCCGGCGGCAGCTCGCCGGCCAGGATCATGTCGCGGATGCGCTCGACGACATGGGTCGCGCTGCGTCCGCGCAGCGTTCGCGCCGTGTCGGGCGGCAGATCGAGGAGGGTGGGGTCGGAGAGGGATTGCATGCAAACAACTTCCCATGAGCCGGATCAAATGTCCATTTCGATTGACGATCATTGTTATTGCATTCAATATAGGAAAATGCACTTTGTCGCCGCGCGGTGCGGGCCGATGTTGTGGTCAGTGCCGCCCGATTGCCGGCAATCCGCTGCGACGCGAAACGCGCCCGGCCGCAAACCTTGAGGTTTCCGATGAACTTCCACCGCTATTTCGCTGCCGACCGCGGGCCAGTCGAAACCTGCGTCATCGGCACCGGCGGGTTCGGCCGCAGCTTTCTGGCGCAGGGTCTGCGGGTGCCGCGCATGCGCTGCCGCGTCGCCATCGACCGCGAGGCCGGGATCGCGGCGCAGGCGCTCGCGGCGGTCGGCATCGAGCCGCACCGCATCCATGTCTGCACGACGGCGGCGCAGGCAGAGACCGCCTTTGCCGCCGGCGACTTCGTGGCGGTGGACGACCTCGCCCTCGTGCTCAACCTGCCGCTCGACGTCGTGGTCGAGGCGACCGGGCATCCGGAAGCCGGCGCACGCCATGCCCGCCTGGCGCTGGAGGCCGGACGGCATCTCGCCGTGGTTTCCAAGGAACTCGACAGCGTGGTCGGCCCCGGCCTCGCCCGGCTCGCCGCGGCTAAGGGCCGGGTGGCGACGCCCGTGGACGGCGACCAGCCGAGCCTGCTGATCGGGCTGATCACCTGGGCGGAAACGCTCGGCTTCGACATCGTCGCCGCCGGCAAGTCGAGCGAATATGACTTCGTGTTCGACCCGGCGACCGGGACGCTCTCCAGCAATGGCCGCGCCATCGCCGCGCCCGCCATGGCGGACTGGCTCGCCCTCGGCGAGCGGCCGGTCGCGGAGACCGTGGCGGCGCGTGCCGCCATCGCTTCAAGCCTGCCGCAGCGGGCGGTGCCGGATCTGTGCGAGTTGCTGGTGGTCGGCAACGCCACCGGGTTCGTCCCCGACCGGCCGGACCTGCACGCCCCGATCGCCCGCATCACCGAGGTGCCGACCCTGCTCGCCGGCGCCGCGGAGGGCGGGTTGCTGGCGGGGACCGGCCGGCTCGACGTGTTCCACTGCCTGCGGCTTCCCGGCGAGCCGAGCTTCGCGGGCGGGGTGTTCGTGATCGTGCGCTGCACCGACCGCGAGAGCTGGGACATGCTGGCGGAAAAGGGCCATGTGGTGAGCCGTTCGGGCGCCACCGCCATGCTTTATCTGCCGCGCCACCTGCTCGGCCTTGAGGCCGCGACCTCCATTCTGGAGGCGGCGCTGCTCGGCGCGTCCAGCGGAGGGCTGGAGCCCCGGCCGCATCTCGATCTCGTCGCCCGCGCGACGCAAGACCTCCCGGCTGGCGGCGTGCTCGCCATGGGCGGACATCATCACACCATCGAGGGAACGGTGGGCGAATTGGTGCCCGCCGCGCCGCTGGAGCCGGAGGCGCCGGCGCCGTTCTATCTCGCGGCCAATCGCCGGCTGGTGCGGCCGGTCGCGCAGGGCGCCCTCATCGTCATGGCCGATCTCGACCTGACGCCGGATTCCGAACTGCTCGCGCTGCGCCGCTCCCAGGACGCAGCGTTTTTCGGCCGCGCCGCCGTGCCCGCCACGGTGACGGAAGACGCATGACTGTGCTGACCCATAACGAGGAAACCTCCATGATCCCCCGCATCGCCATCGCCGCCGGCGATCCTGCCGGCATCGGCTCGGAAATCGTCGCCCGACTGCTCGCCCATGAGGCGAACCGTCATGCCGCCGACATCCTCATCGTCGCCGATCGCGGCGAGCTGGAAGAAGGCATGCGGATCTGCGGCGAGCGTTTCGACTACAAGCTCGCGGACGACCCGCAGGCGCCGGTCTTCACGCCCGGCGTGCCGGTGCTGGTCGACTATCGCGGCTGGGCGGAATTGCCGTTTGAGCGCGCGGTGTCGACCGCCAATGGCGGGCGCTACGCGATGGACACGCTGCGCCGCGCCATCGAATTCACCGTGGCCGGCGTCACCGACGCGGTATGCTTCGCGCCGCTGAACAAGCATTCGCTGCATCTGGGCGGGATGGGGCACCCGGACGAGACGCACTGGTTCGCCGAGATGCTGCAGCCCAACGGCCCCTATGGCGAGCTGAACGCGCTCGACGGGCTGTGGACCAGCCGCGTGACCAGCCATGTGCCGCTGAAGGATGTGGCCGGACTGCTGACCGAGGAGCGCATCGTCGGCGCGATCCAGCTCATTCATTCGACGCTGACCCGCGTCGGCGTGGCCTCGCCGCGCATCGCGCTGTGCGGGCTGAACCCGCATGCCGGCGATAATGGCAGTTTCGGCCGCGAGGAGATCGACGTGATCGGCCCGGCCATCGAGGCCGCGCGCCGGCAGGGGCTGCCGGTGGTCGGCCTGTTCCCGTCCGACACGATTTTCCTCAAGCGGGACGAACTCGACGCAATCGTCACCATGTATCACGACCAGGGGCAGATCGCGATGAAGCTCATGGGCTTCTCGCGCGGCGTCACGGTCCATGGCGGCATGCCCATCCCGATCGCGACCCCGGCCCATGGCACCGCCTTCGACATTCACGGCAAGGGCGAGGCCGGCTGGGGCGCGATTCAGGCCGCTTTCGACGTCGCCTGCCGGATGGCGCGGGCGCGCCGGGGCGCGGCGCTCGCGGCGTGACGGCGTGAAGAGACGGCGAGAGAGGGCACGGTCGCGCCGCTCCTCTCTCGCCTGCGGCTCATGGCGCTGCGCCACCGTGGCCCGCCTGCCGACTTTTTCCTGAAGGTACGGCTCGCGCGGGGCGCGTCGCCGCCGTCCCGCGCCGGTCACGGACTGGTGATTAGATGATGGCCATCAGGATAGCCTAGCCTCCGTCGCGGAGCGCATTCGACTGCCGTCTCGCCGCCGGGAAGCGGGAGACGGTTTTTCCCGTTGCGCCCCTCATCCCGTGATGAAGAGGGCTCATCCATGAAATTCATACTCAACGGAGCCGAGCACAGCATCGAGGCGGACGGCGACATGCCTCTGCTCTGGGCGCTGCGCGACGTGGTCGGTCTTACCGGCACCAAGTTCGGCTGCGGCGCCGCGCTGTGCGGCGCCTGCACGGTCCATGTCGACGGAGCACCCGTTCGTTCGTGCCAGACCGCCCTGTCCGATGTCGAGGGCAAGAGCGTCACCACCATCGAGGGCATCGCCGGCAGCGGCGAGGTCGGGCAGGCCGTCGTTGCGGCCTGGCGCAAGCTCGACGTGGTGCAGTGCGGCTACTGCCAGTCCGGGCAGATCATGTCCGCCGTCGGCCTGCTCAGCGACAATCGCAAGCCGACCGATGACGACATCGACGCCGCCATGGACGGCAATGTCTGCCGCTGCGCCACCTATCAACGCATCCGGGCGGCGATCCACGACGCCGCCGCCAACCTCGCGTGATCGCCATGCACCTCATCAAACCGGACCAATACCGCACGATGTTGGCGAGCTTCGGCGAGCCGGCCGTGCCCTCGCGCCGCGGCTTCCTGAAGGGCGTCGCCGCCGTGGGCGGGGCGCTGGTGATCGGCCTCCATCTGGAACCGGGCAAGGCGTTCGCCGCCGCGATGACAGACGGCCCCATGCCCAACGCCTTCGTGCGGATCGCTCCCGACAGCACCGTCACCGTGCTGATCAAGCATCTCGACATGGGGCAGGGCGTCACCACGGGTCTCGCCACAATCGTCGCCGAAGAGCTCGATGCCGACTGGGGCCAGGTGCGCGCCGCCTTCGCGCCGGCGGATGCGCAGCTCTACAACAATCTCGCCTTCGGCCCGATCCAGGGCACGGGCGGCTCGACCTCGGTCGCCAATAGCTGGGAGCAGTTGCGCAAGGCCGGCGCCGCCGCCCGGCAAATGCTGGTCGCCGCCGCCGCGCAGAAGTGGGGCGTGCCGGCCTCCAGCATCACCATCGACAAGGGCCGGCTGACGAGCGGCAGCCATTCCGGCAGCTTCGGCGAGTTTGCCGAGGCCGCCGCCAAGCTGCCGGTGCCCACCGAGGTGAAGCTCAAGGAGCCGAAGGACTTCAAGCTGATCGGCACGCGCCTGCCGCGCCTCGATTCGGCCGACAAGACCGACGGCAAGGCGATCTACGCGCTCGACATCCGTCGCCCCGGCATGCTCACCGCGGTGCTGCGCCGTCCGGACCGCTTCGGCGCCACGCTCAAGAGCTTCGACGCCACGGCGGCGAAAAAGGTGCCGGGCGTGGTCGACGTGGTGGCGGTGCCGAACGGCATCGCGGTGCTGGCCAACAACACCTGGGCGGCGATCCAGGGCCGCGAGGCGCTGGCCGATATCGTCTGGGACGAGGCCAATGCCGAGATGCGCTCCACGCCCGAGTTGCTGGACGCCTACAAGAAGCTCGCCACCACGCCCGGCAAGACCGCGGCGCGGCGCGGCGATGCGGCCAAGGGGCTCGCGGGCGCGGCCAAGGTGATCGAGGCGGAGTTCGCCTTCCCCTACCTCGCCCACGCGCCGATGGAGCCGTTGAACTGCGTGATTGAGAAGACCGGCGACGGCGTGACGATCTGGACCGGCTCGCAGTTCCAGACCATCGAGCAGGCGGTGACCGCCGGCATCATGGGGATCAAGCCCGAGCAGGTGAAGATCGAGACCCAGTGGGCGGGCGGCTCCTTCGGGCGCCGCGCCAACCCGCCGGCCGATTATGTGGCCGAGGCGGCGACGATCCTGAAGGCGATCGACGGCCGCGCACCCGTGCATCTGGTGTGGACCCGCGAGGACGACATCAAGGGCGGGTACTATCGCCCGATGTTCTACCACAAGGTCCGCGCCGGGATGACCGCCGACGGCAAGATCGCCGGCTGGGAGCAGCAGATCGTCGGCCAGTCCTTCATCGTCGGCACCCCGTTCGAGGCGTTCATCGTCAAGGATGGCGTCGACGGCACCTCGGTCGAGGGCGCTTCCGACACCAATTACGACATTGGCAATTTCGCGGTGGACCTGCACACGGTCCCCTCGAAGGTGCCGACGCTGTGGTGGCGCTCGGTCGGCCACACCCACACCGCGCATGTGGTGGAGGTGATGATCGACGAACTGGCGCATGCCGCCGGCCGCGATCCGGTGGAGTTCCGCATGGAGCTGCTCAAGGACAAGCCGCGCCATGCCGGCGTGCTCAAGCTGCTGGCGGAAAAGGCAAACTGGGGCCCGAAGGCCGGGCCGGGCAAGGGGCGCGGCCTCGCGCTGCACGAGAGCTTCCACACCGTGGTCGGTAGTGTGATCGACATCTCGGTGGTGAACGGCCAGATCAAGGTCGACAAGGTGATCTGCGCCGTGGACTGCGGCATCGCCATCAACCCGGACGTCATCGCCGCGCAGATCGAGGGCGGCGTCGGTTTCGGGCTCGGCGCGGCGCTGCATGACGAGATCACCCTCGACAAGGGCGTGGTGGAGCAGTCGAATTTCGACGGCTACATCCCGCTGCGCATGTCCGAGATGCCGAAGGTGGAGGTCCATATCCTGCCTTCCGCCAACGCGCCCACGGGCATTGGCGAGCCGGGCGTGCCGGGCGTCGCGCCGGCGCTGTCCAACGCCATCTTCGATGCCACCGGCCAGCGGCTGCGCTCGCTGCCGTTCAAGCTTGAGGACTTCAAGGCGTAAGTCCTACCGCTTACCGACGGAAAAGGCCGGCGCGAGCCGGCCTTTTTTGTGCTGCGACGAAAACCTGTTTCCTCAGCGCGGCTTCCACAGGTCGGGCGGGGACATCGCGCCACGTCCTGCGCTATGAAGGGGCATGTTCCGCTTCATCCATTCCGGCGACCTTCATCTGGGCAAGCGCTACGGCAACATGCCGGAGGAGTTGCGCGGCCGGCTGAAGGAGGCGCGCCACACCGTGCTGCGCCGTCTGGCGGACCATGCCCGTGCGCAGGGCGCCTCTGCGATCCTGCTGGCGGGCGACAGTTTCGACACCGAGACCCCGAGCCCGGAGACCCGGCGGCAGGCGCTGGCGGAGATGGCGCATCACGCGCCGCTCGACTGGGTGCTGCTGCCGGGCAATCACGATTCGCTGCAGGCGTCGCAGCTCTGGAGCGCGCTCGCCGACGGCCGGCCGGCCAATGTCCGGCTGGTGACCGAAGCGGCGGTGTGCGAGCTGGCGCCGGGCGTCGCGCTGCTGCCGGCCCCGTGTACCACCCGTCGCCCCGGCCGCGACCTCACCCAATGGATGGACGGCGCGGCGACGCCCGAAGGCACGCTGCGCCTCGGCCTCGCCCATGCCGCGATCCATGACTTTGCGGAAGAGGGCGGCGCCTCCGGCATCATCGCGCCGGACCGGGCTGCCCGCGCGGGGCTCGACTATCTCGCGCTCGGCGACTGGCATGGCGCGATGGCGATCGACGCGCGCACCCATTACAGCGGCACGCCCGAACCGGACCGTTTCAAGCATGATCGGCCGGGGCAGGCGCTGCTGGTGAACCTGCCCGGCCCCGGCGCACCGCCGCAGGTAACGCCGCTCATCACCGGCAGCTTCCTGTGGCGCACCGTGCCGCTGCATCTGCTGCCGCAGGATGACGGCCCCGCGCGCCTCGCCGAATTGCTGCCGCCGGGGGCGGAGCGCCGGCAGCAGCTTCTGCGCATCGCCGCAACCGGCCGCGCCAGTCTCGCGGCCCGCACCGCGCTGGCGGGCGCGGTCGAGCACGCCGCGCCCGAATTCGCGCTGCTGGAACTCGATGTTGCCGCGCTCGCGACGGATTGCGAGGCCGGCGACCTCGACCTGATCGACCGCGCCGGCGCGCTGCGCGAGGCGGCGGAGCGGCTGCACGCCGCGAGCCTCGATGCCGCCGCCTCCGCTGCCGAGCGCGAGGTGGCCCGCGCCGCGCTGGTGCGGCTGTTCTCCTATTGCCAGAAGATCGCCTCATGAAGATCGCGGCGCTGCGGCTGTACAATGTGAAGCGCTTCGCGCGCCGGGGCGTCGCCATCGAGAACATCGGCGACGGCGTGAACGTGCTGTGCGCGGCCAATGAATATGGCAAGTCGACCAGCTTCGAGGCGCTGCACGCGCTGTTCTTCCAGCCGCACACCTCCGCGCGAAGCGAGGTCAAGCGGCTCCAGCCCTATAGCGGCGGCAACCCGATGGTCGAGGCCGACATCGTGGTGCCGGAGGGACGCTTCCGGCTCACCAAACAGTTCCTCGGCGGGCGCCGCGCCACGGTCGAGCGCCTCGATGACGGCCGGCTGATCGCGCAGGCCGACGAGGCCGAGCGCTTCATCGCCGGGCTGATCCGCGGCGGCACCGCCGGGCCCGCCGGCCTGCTGTGGGTGAGGCAGGGCATCACCGGCCTCGGCGACCGCGCGCGCAAGGAGGAGGACGAGGAGCGGCAGGTGCGCGAGAGCCTCCTCTCCTCGGTGCAGGGCGAGGTCGAGGCGGTGACCGGCGGGCGGCGCATGTCCGACATCATGGCGGCCTGCCAGGACGAATTGTCGGTTCTGGTCACTGCGGGCGGGCGGCCGAAGGCGAACGGCCCTTATGCGGAAGCGCTTGAACGCCGTAATGCCTTGGCGGAAGCCGAGAAGCGGCTCGCCGGCGAGGTCGCGATCCTGCGGGAGGCGCTCGACCGGCGCGCGCGGCTGCAGCGCGAACTGACCGAATTGAGCGATCCCGACGAGCAGGCCGCGCGCCGCGAGGCGGTCGTGAAGGCCCGCGCCGCGCTCGATCACGCCAAAAGCCATGCCGAGCGGCTGAAGGCGGCGCAGGCGCAGGCCGGGCTGGCGCGCAATCAGGCGGAGGCCGCCGCGCGCGAGCTCGCCGCCTTTCGCGAGGCGCTCCATCGCAGCGCTGTGGCGCGCACCGAGCTGCGGAGCGCGCAGGAGCGGCGGACGCTTGCACTGGCCCGGCGCGCCGAGGCGGCGCGGGCGATCGACGAGGCGATGGCGCAGACCCGCGTGGCGGAAGCCGAGGAGGCCGCCGCCCGCGCGCGGGTGGCCCGGCTCGACGCCGCGCTGCTGGCCCGCCGGGCGGCGCAGGAGATCGAGGCGCTGCGCGAGCGTCTCGCCCGCGCCGAAGCCAAGCGGGGCGAGGTGGAGGCGGCCGAAGCGGCGCTGGCGCTGATCGCGGTGCCGGCCGGGGCGGTCGAGGCCCTCCAGACGCTTGAAAACGACATCGTGGCGCTGCGGGCCGCGCGCGAGGCCGGCCTGCCCTCGGTGCTGCTGGATTATGAGCCGGGCGTCGCGACCCCGGTGCTGATCGACGGCGCGCTGCTGCCGCCGGGCGAGCCGCGCCCGGTTTCCGACCGCGCGCGCCTCACCATTGCCGGGCTCGGCACGCTGACGCTGCGCGCCAACCGGCCCGAGGCCGGCGACGGCCGGCTGGAGGCGGCGCAGGCGCGGCTGCGCGACCGGCTCGCCGCGCTCGGCGTCGCGGACCTGTCCGAGGCCCGGCGTCGCGAGGCGCGAGCGCGCGACGCCTCCGCCGCACTGGAGCTGTTACGGCTGGACCTGCGCCATCTCGCGCCCGAGGGGCTTGCAGGACTGCGCGAGGACGTGGCGCGCCGCGCCGCACTCGCCCCCAAATCGGCCGAGGAGGCGGTTGATCTTGCCGGCGACCCGGAGCAGGCCCGGCAGGCCCGTGAGGCGGCGGACCGCAGCGTTCAGGCCGCGCGCAACGCCGCGGCCGAGGTCGAGCCGCTGCATCGCCATGCCGGCGAAGCGGTCACCGCCGCCGAGACCGCCTATCTTACCCTGAAGGCCGAATGCGAGCGGCTGGACGCTGGCTTGGGGCCGGACGAGACGCGGCCGGCGCAGGAGGCGCGGCTGGCCGCGAGCCATGAGGCCCTTGCGACAACGCTGCGAGAGCGGGACGCGGCGGCGGCGCAGCTTCTCGCCGGCGCGCCGGATCTTCAGTCTGCTGAGGCGGTGCTGCGCCGCGCCACCTCCGCCGAGGAGGCGGCGCGCCAGCAGCAGGAGCGGCTCCAGCTCGAACTCGCCGGCCTGTATGCCGAGATCCGCACCCGCTCCGACGACGCGGTGGAGGAAGCCTGGCGCGAGGCCGCCGAGGCGCTGGAGGCGGCGTCAAAGCGGGTCGCGGCCTTCGAGGCCGAAGTGGCGCTGCTGAACAAGCTCGCGAGCACGCTTTCGGAAGCCCGCGCGGCCGCGCGCGACCTCTATCTCCAGCCGGTGATCGGCGAGTTGCGCCCGCTGCTCGGCATGCTGTTCGACGATGTCTCCATCGTGTTCGACGAGAAGACCCTGCTGCCGCACACCATCCGCCGCAACGGGCAGGACGAGGAGATCGACCGGCTGAGCGGGGGCATGCGCGAGCAGCTTTCCGTGCTCACCCGTCTCGCCTTCGCCCGGCTGCTGGCGCAGGGCGGGCGGCCGGCGCCGGTGATCCTCGACGACGCGCTGGTCTATTCCGACGACGACCGCATCGAGCGCATGTTCGAGGCGCTGCACCGCCAGTCGCTGGACCAGCAGATCATCGTGTTCTCCTGCCGCCAGCGCGCCTTCTCCAAGCTTGGCGGGCAGGTGCTGCGCATGGAGCCGTGGCAGCCGGCGGGGCTTTAGACCAGCGCGCCCTTGCGCGAGATGACGTGCACCGCCAGCGCATGCGCGCGCTCGACGCTCGCCTCGGGCGACAGGCCTTGCAGCCTTGCGGCGAGCCAGCCGGCATTGAAGGCATCGCCCGCGCCCGTGGTGTCGACCGGCTCGACCGGGACCAGCGCATGGGGGATCAGCCTGCCCTCAACCGCCAGCAACACGTCGCGGCCGCCATTCTTCACCACCACCTCGCGCCCCGCCTGCGCGCCGTAGCGCACCGCGCAGGCTTCAAGGCTCGCATCGCCGAAATGCTGCGCCTCGTCCTCGAAGCTCGGCAGCACGATGTCCGCGACGCCGGCCGCGCGCATGATCACGGCGCGCATCGTGTCGGCGTCCTCCCAGAGGCGGGGCCGGATGTTGGGATCGAACGCCACCTTGACGCCCCGCGCGCGGGCCGATTGCAGCGCCGCGATCAGCCGTTCGCGCGCCTCGGGAGCGAGGATGGCGAGCGTGATGCCGCTGACATAGGCGATGTCGGCCCAGCCGAGCGCGGCGTCGAGCGCCGCCGCTTCATCCGCCAGCAGCTTCGCGGCGGAGCGATCGCGCCAATAGGTGAAGCTGCGCTCGCCATGGCGCAGCGAGATGGCATAGAGCCCGGGGCCGCGTGTGGGCTCATGGCGGATGAACCGCGTGACCAGCCCGGCCTGCGCGATGAAATCCTCGATCCGCGCCGAAAAAGGATCGGTGCCGAGCGCGGTGAAATAGGCGATGTCAGCGGCGTCGCCAGCGAGGCGCTTCAGGTGCCAGGCCGTGTTGAGCGTGTCTCCGGCGACATTCATCGCCCAGAGCGGGGCCTGCTCGGACAGCTCCAGCATGGCCTCGCCAATCGACAGGAAATGCATCGCCTCACACCTCGCCAGATGCGGCTTCGCGCGCGATCACGGCCGGCATGCCCTCGCGCAGCATGGCGTTGGTCAGTTCCGACAGCGTGCGGCCGAAATCGCCCGCCATCAGACGCTCGGGCAGGATGTCGGGGCAGGCGGCGGCGAGGGCGGGGAGCAATGCCGCGGCATTGCGCGCGCCGCTGGCCGCGGCCAGCAGGGCCTGCGCGCGCGGATCATCGGTCAGAATCGGCGCGCCGTCGGCGCTTCGGCGGGCGACATAGGCCACCCAGCTCGCCAGCGCGAAGGCGAAGGCGCGCGTCGGCGTGCCGGTCTCCAGCGCATCCAGTGCGGTGGCGGTGATGCGCGGCGGCAGCTTCTGCGTGCCGTCCATGGCGATCTGTGCGGTGGCATGAGCAATTGCGGGATTGGAGAAGCGCTCCGCCAGCGCTTCCGCATATGCGCCGAGATCCAGAGCGAGTCCGCGCACGGTCGCGGCCGCCGCCGCGAGATGGCGGCGTACCAGCGCGGCATGGGCCGGGTCTGCCATCACGTCGCGGACATAGGTCTTGCCCGAGAGCTGGCCGCTATAGGCCAGCATCGAATGGGCTCCGTTGAGCATGCGCAGCTTCATCTGCTCATAGGGGCCGACATCGCTCACGAACACGGCGCCGGCCAGCTCCCATTCCGGGCGTCCGGCCCCGAAATCGTCCTCGATGACCCACTGGCGGAACGGCTCGGTCTCGACGGCCGCAAGATCCTCATGGCCGGTCAGCTCCTTCGCGGTGGCGAAGGTTTCTGCCGTCGATGCCGGGGTGATGCGGTCGACCATGGTGGAGGGAAAGCGCACCTGCGCCTCGATCCAGCCGGCAAAGTCGGCGTCATGGATCTGCGTCGCGAAGTCCAGCACCGCGCGGCGCAGCTTGGCGCCGTTATGGGAGAGGTTGTCGCAGCTCAGCACGGTGAAGGGCGCGATGCCCGCCGCCCGCCGCTGGCGCAGGGCCTCGACGATCAGCCCGATCACGCCGAGCGGGGCGTCGGGGTGGGAAAGATCCGCGGCAATGGCGGGATGCGCGCGGTCGAGATGGCCATCGCTGGTGATGCCATAGCCCTTCTCGGTCACGGTGATCGAGACGATCCGGCAGGCCGGGCGGGTCATGGCGGACAGCGCGCAACTCGCGGTGCGCGCGCCGGCGACGACATATTTCAGCGCGCCGATGATGCGAGCGCTGGTCTCAGCGCCGCGCGTGATCAGCGTGTAGCGCCCATCCTGCGGGTTCAGTGCCTCGGCGACGGCGGTGCCGCGCAGCGAGACGCCGATCACCCGCCAGTCGCCGCCCTTCGCCGACAGCACCTCGTCGGTATAGGCCAGCAGATGCGCCTTGGCGAAATTGCCGAGGCCGAGATGCACGATCCCGGCCCGGTGCTCTTCCGGCCGGTAGCGCGGCCACTGCGCCTCACCGGCGGCGAAGGACGTCGCGGCCAGTCGGTTCATTGCGCGGCGCCGGCGCGCGGATGGGCGAGCGCGGTCATGATTCCGCGCAGCTCGGCCAGCCCCTTGAGCCGTCCGATGGCCGGATAGCCCGGCTGGCCGCCACGATTGAGGTCGTCGAGGATGTTCTGGCCGTGGTCGGGGCGGAACGGGATGTTCCAGTCCGGCCGGCCGGCGGCCTTGCGGCGCGCCTCCTCGGCGAGGATCGAGGCGATCATGGCCACCATGTCGGTATTGCCCTGAAGATGGGCCGCCTCGTGGAACGAGCCGCCGAGATGGCGCTCCTCCAGCGCGACATTGCGCAGATGCAGGAAATGCACCCGCCCGCCGAGCCGGTCCATCATGCCCGGAAGGTCGTTGTCGGCGCGCGCGCCCAGCGAGCCGGTGCACAGCGTTATGCCGTTCGCCGGGATGTCGACGGCCTCGATCACCGCGCGGTAATCGGCCTCGGTCGACATGATGCGCGGCAGGCCGAGCAGCGGGAACGGTGGGTCGTCGGGATGGCAGCACAGCCGCATGCCGATTTCTTCCGCCAGCGGGCTGACCTCGGCGAGGAAATCGACGAGGTGCTGGCGCAACCGCTCGGGCGAAATCTTGTCGTAATGGGCGAGGTGGGTCTTCACATCGTCCATCGACATGGCTTCGGCTGCGCCGGGCAGGCCGAACACGACATTGCCGGACAACTCGGCCTTGCGGGCATCCGACATGCCGGCGAAGCGCTCGCGGGCTTTTTCCATGATGTCGGGCGCGTAGCTCTCCTTCGCGCCGGCCCGCTCCAGCAGGAACAGGTCGAAGGCGGCGAAGTCGATGGCGTCGAAACGCATGCAGGTCGCGCCGTTCGGCAGGCGATAGGAAAGGTCGGTGCGCGTCCAGTCGAGGATCGGCATGAAATTGTAGCAGATCACCTCGATGCCAGCGGCGCGCAGGTGGCGCATCGAGGTCTTCCAGTTGGCAATGTGCTCGCGCCACGGGCCGGACTGGCGCTTGATGTCCTCGGAGACCGGGAGGCTCTCCACCACGTCCCATTTCAGGCCGGAGGGCGCGCCGTCCGTCATGGTGCCGATCACGGCCTGACGGCGGGCGATGTCCTCGGGCGACCAGACCGCGCCGGTCGGGACGTGGTGGAGCGCGGAGACCACGCCCTCCACATCCGCCTGCAGCATGTCGTCGATCGATACCAGATCCTTAGGGCCGAACCAGCGCCAGGTTTGTTTCATGAAACGGTCTTTCCGAATTCGTCAGGTCGTTGCACCGCTCAGCTCGCCGCGAAGGAGAGCTGTACCTTGACGGAGCTGGAGCGGTCCGAAGCGGCGCGGAAGGCGGCGAGCGCTTCAGTGATGGGATAGGTGCCGGTGATCATGGGGCGCGGGTCGATCGCGCCGGTGCCGATCAACCGGGCGGCCTCGGCGAATTCAACGTCGAAGCGCTGGGAGCCGACGAACACGATCTCCTTGCCGACCATGACGTTCAACGGCATCGGCGTCGGTCCGGCGACGCCGACCTGCACCAGCGTGCCGAGCGGGCGCAGCACGCTCACCGCATCGCGGATCGCGGCGGCGGCGGCGGAGCACTCGAACACGAGATCAACCTTGCCCTTGCCCTCCTGCCAGCGCGCGAGTCCCTCGGGCGTGCGGGCGGTGTTGACGGCATGATCGGCGCCCATGCGCAGGGCGACATCGAGCGTCGCGTCCTGGATGTCGGTGACGATGATCTCGGCGGCACCGCGCTGGCGCGCGACCGCGACACACAGCGCGCCGATGGGACCGGCGCCGGTGACCAGCACGGTCTTGCCCTTCAGGCTGCCGGAGACCGCCTCGCCGCGATTGGCGGCGTGCAGGCATACCGCCAGCGGCTCGCTGCAGGCCGCGGCGCCCGGGGAGATTTCCTCGGGCATCGGGAAGCACTGGCCGGCGCCGATCACCAGCTGATCGCGGAACATGCCCTGTTCATGGGGCAGGTACATGGCCGAGCCCTTGAACCGCATATGGGTGCAGTGGCGCGGCAGGCCGTTGCGGCAGAATTCGCATTCCCCGCACGGATGGGACGGGTTCACCGCAACGAGCTGGCCGATTTTCAGCCCCTCCACCGAGGGACCGATCGCCGCGATACGCCCGGCGGCTTCATGGCCGAGAATGATGGGCTCGCGCACGCGGATGGTGCCGATCCCGCCTTCCAGCCAGTAATGCAGGTCCGAGCCGCAGATGCCGCCCGCGAGAATGGCGACGCGAACCTCGCCGGCGCCCGGCTCGGCGAGGGCGCGGGTTTCGATCTTCAGATCGTCCTGTCCGTTGAGCAGGACGACGCGAATGTCTTGAGTCTCGCTCATCGATCGTTCCTCAGGGCAGCATCAGGTTCGGCAGCCAGGTCGCCAGCGGGGCGAAATAGCTGACCATCAGCAGCACGATGATGTTGGTGATGATGTAGGGCACGATGGCGCGGATGACCGGGGAGAGCGGCATCCGGGCAATGTTCGAGGCGACGAACAGGCACACGCCGACCGGCGGGGTGGTCAGACCGATCATCAGGTTCAGCACCGCGAAGCACGCGAAATGCAGCGGTTCGATGCCGACCGCACCCGCCAGTGTCATCAGCGGCACGAACAGGATGATGAGGGCCGCGATGGTCTCCATGAACATGCCCACGAACAGCAGCAGGATGTTGATGAGCAGGATGACCAGGAACTTGTTGTCGGTGATCGACAGCACCGTGTCGGCCAGCATCTGCGGGATGCGCTCGGCGACCAGGATCCAGCCGAACACGTTCGCCGTGCCGACCAGAACCAGGATGCCGGCCGAGCTAATGGCGCTGTCGATGATGATCTTGGGAATCTTCGAGACCGGCAGTTCGCGGTAGACGAACAGGCCGACAATTGCCGCATACAGGCAGGCCACCACCGCGGTCTCGGTCGGCGTGGTGACGCCGATCAGCAGGCCGCCGACGATGAGCGCGGTCATCGCGATCGCCCAGATCGCGCCGGCGAAGGAGAAGAACAGCTCGCGCAGGCCCTTCCACGGCTCGCGGGGGAAGTCGTGCTTCTTCGCGAGAAAATAGGTGGTCACCATCATGGCGAAGCCCATCAGGACTCCCGGGACCGCGCCGGCGAGGAAAAGCTTGCCGACCGACAGCCCCGAGAGCGAGCCGACGATAATCATGGGCACGCTTGGCGGGATCATGGGGCCGACCGTGGACGAAGCTGCCGTCACCGCCGCCGAGAACGCGGCGGGGTAGCCGACCTTCTTCATGCCGGGGATCATCATGCCGCCGACCGAGGCGACATCGGCCACCGCCGTGCCGGAAATGCCGCCGAACAGCATCGAGGCGGCGATGTTGGCCTGGGCGAGGCCGCCGCGCATCCAGCCGACCAGCGCATTGGCGAACCGGATGATGCGCTCCGTGATGCCGCCGGAATTCATCAGATTGCCGGCGAGGATGAAGCCGGGAATGCAGAGCAGCACGAAGCTGTCCATGCCGGCGTACATCTTCTGCGGGATCACCACGAGCGGGATATCGGCGAACAGCAGATAGACCATCGAGGACAGGCCGAGCGTGACCGCCACCGGCAGGCCGATCGCCAGCCCGACGACAAATGTGCAAAGAAGCAGCGTGAGGCCCATCACTCGTCCCCTGACGTCGGAATCGGGTGGCCGCTATGGCGGCCGGTGATCATTTCGAAGACGCGCAGCAGCGCCCACAGCGCGAGGGTGACGAACAGCACCAGCATCGAGGCGTGGAGGAAATCCATGCGCCAGCCCAGCGAGGGGGCGGTCTGGCGAACGCCAATGGCGGTGAAGTCCCAGCTGGCGGCCAGCAGCGTGATGGCGAAGCCGGCCGTGATCAGCGCGCACAGCAGGCGCAGCAGCCAGGGCAGGCGACCGGGAAGGCTTTCGCACAGCAGGTCGACATTCACCAGATCGCCGCTGCGCAGCGCCATGCCGGCGCCGAGCGCGCCGATATAGATGAGGCAGAAGCGCGTCAGTTCCTCGGTCCAGACCGGGGCCGAGGGGAGGAAGGTTCGCGCGAAGACCTGAAGCAGAACCGAGCCGGCCAGCAGCAGGAAAACGGCCAGTATCATGAGGCGGCAAAGCCCCTCGATGCCCTTGAAAAGCTGAGACATGGGTACCTCCGCGCGAGGAACCCGCCGGCCGCGTCACGCAGGCCGGCAGGTTCGATGCGGGTCAGTTGGAGCTGAAGATCTGTTCGGCCAGCGGGCGGATATCGGCGGGCACCGACTTGAGAACCGCATCCTTGGCCTTGGCGGCGAAGGCGGCCTGATCGACATCGACGAACTTGACGCCCTTTGATTCGAGATCCGCGACCAGCGCGGCCTCGTCGGCCAGGAAGAGCTGGCGCTCATAGGCCTGGGTGCGCTTGGCGGCTTCGGTCACGGCGGCCTTGTCGGCGTCGGACAGCTTGTTCCAGGTGCGCTCGGAAATCACGAGGTAGATCCAGGACCGGACATGCTCGGTCTTGTTGATGACCTTCTGCACCTCGTAGAAGCCGCCGGACTTGAACAGCGCCAGCGGGTTTTCCTGACCGTTGATGGTGCCGTTCTGCAGCGAGGTGAAGACCTCGGAGAACGCCATCGGGGTCGGGTTGGCACCCATGGCCTGCCAGGCGGCGACGAAGACCGGCACGTTCGGCACGCGCAGCTTGAAGCCGTTCAGCTCGGCCGGGGTCTTGATCTCCTTGTTGGCGGAGAGGTTGCGCGGGCCGCGCGCGAAATAGGTCAGCGGGCGCACGCTGGCCTTCTCGATGATCTCTGCCTCGATCTGCTTGCCGATCTCGCCGGACGCGACCTGGTCCATGTGCTCCAGCGAGCGGTAGCCGTAGGGCAGCGCCAGCAGCGCGGCCTTGGGCGCCCAGTTCTGCAGGCTCTCACCGGTGATGGTCATGTCGGCGGTGCCGAGCTGCATGCCGTTGATGAGGTCGATTTCCTTACCGAGCGACTCGTTGGGATAGATCTGGACTTTGACCCGGCCGTCGGAGAGCGCGGCGACTTCCTCGCCGAACTTCACCGCGGCCTTGTGCCAGATGTTGTCCTCATTCGCGAGGTGGCCGAGCTTCAGGGTCACGTCGGCCATGGCGGGGCCGGCGAGAAGCGCGATGGCGGCGCAGGTCGCCGCAAGGCGTGTCAGCTTGTTCACAATCATTGTCTCCTCCTCGTTGTTCTGACGTTTCCGGGACGACCCGGAGGGCTAGCGAAAAAACTCGGGGTGTTCCTGCTCGATGACCGGGAGGTCCTTCAGGATGCCCTTGAGATGCGCGCGGATGGTCTGCTCGGCGCGCCCGGCATCGCCGGCGGCAATGGCCTCGACGAGTTCGGTGTGCTGGTCGACAAGGCGCGCGACCGAGAAGTGCATGCTGGACAGGAAGCGCACGCGGTCCATCTGCGCCTTCATCTCGACGATGACGCGCCAGGCATTGGCCTTGCCGGCGCCAGCGGCGAGGGTGTGATGGAACGCCTCGTCCGCTTCCATGAAGTCGCGGGCCGAGCCGCCGATGATCCCGCGCTGGCGCGTGAGCTGGCCGCGCAGATCCGCGATGAGCGCGGGCGCGGCGTCCTGCGCCAGCAGCTTCACGATATCGGCCTCGACCGCCTCGCGCACGAAGCGGGCATCCATGACGGCGGAAAGGGAAATCTTGGCGACGAAGGTGCCGCGCTGCGGGCGCACTTCGAGCAGGCCCTCATTGGCGAGCTTGATGAAGGCCTCGCGGACCGGCTGGCGGCTCACGCCGTAATGCTGGGCGATCTCGGCTTCGGAAATCCGCGAGCCGGGGCTCAGATCATTGTCGATGATCGCCGCGCGCAAGGCGGAATAAAGCTGATCGACGACGCTGACGCGCATCGTCTGCAATGTGGCGGCATCCAGCCTGGCGAGCTGCATGATGTTGTTTCCTTCCCGGCGCGCACCCTCTTGCATACTACCATACAAGTCAAGAGGGCGCGGGAAAGCGCTCTTGGGGGGCGTCGCCGATGGCCGGGCCGGCGCGCCGTTCGGAGCGTCGGCCCGGTGCCCGCGCCTAGCCGCCGTCGCGCATGTAGGTGGCGAAGGCGTCGGCGTAGTCGGGATGCCAGCGCGACAGCGCCGGACGATTCTCCACGATGTCGGCAGCGGCCCAGCGCATGCGTTTGAGGTCGGTGGCGCGGTCGACCTCATTGTCGGGGCACAGGATGTAGAACGTGCCGCGCGCCATTTCCTCGTCCAGCCGCTCAACGACCTGATCGGGCGTCCACGCGCCGGCCGGCTTCTCCTCCACGCCCTTGGCGCGGGTGAAGCCGGTATAGGTGAAGCCGGGAATCAGCAGATGGGCGGTGACGCGGCCGCCGGTCGCCTTCACGAGATCATGCGAGAGCGACTCGGTGAGCGCCTTCAGCGCGGCTTTCGAGACGTTGTAGGCGGTGTCTCCGGGCGGCAGGGTGATGCCCTGCTTGGAGCCGGTGACCACCACCGCGCCAGGCAGGCCGGAGGCGAGCAAGTCCGGCAGGAACAGTTGCAGGCCGTGCAGCACGCCCCAGAGATTGGTCTCCAGCGTGGCGCGCCACACCTCCTCGCCGGCGAGAAGGCCGCCCCCGCCCTCGCGGCCGGCATTGAGCATCAGCACGCCCACGGGGCCGAGCCGGTCCGCCTGCGCCTTCACGGCGGCGAGCTGGGCGCGGTCGCGGAGATCGGCCGGCGCAGCGGTGGCCGCGATGCCTTCCGCCACCAGCCGCGCGACCGCCTCATCCAGCGCGGCGCCGGGGCGGTCGACCACCAGCACCTTCATGCCGGCCGCTCCAAAACGGCGCGCGGCGGCGAGGCCGATGCCGCTGGCGCCGCCGGTGACGACGGCGACGCGGTCCTTGACGATGGCGGGATGGGTCATCGGGGTTCCTCACTCTTCATCGGCGATGGATGGTTCGATGTGATGTCGCGCCGACGCAAACGCTAGTGTCGCCGGACTAAAGCCGGGCCGTGACGTTAGGTGCAACGAAGCCATGTCCGCACGGATGATGAACCGGACTTACCTGACGTCGTCAGCGGCTTGTGGCGTTGCGGTGAGAAAACGTTTAACAAGGCGCGTTTACACAATTTCAGCCGGCGAGGATCAGGCAGCCGAGGTCCCCGGATTCCCGGTGCCGGATACGTATTGCAGCCGCAGAAGCGATGAGAGACGAGGTAGGGACGTGACGGAAAATATCGGATTTGTCGGCGTTGGGCTGATGGGGCATGGCATTGCCGCCAACCTTCTGAAGGCGGGCTACCCGATGACGGTCGTCGGGCGGCGCAACCGCGCGCCGGTGGAGGATCTGGTGAGCCGGGGCGCGCGCGAGGCCGACTCGGCGGCGTCGCTGGCGGCGGCCTCGTCCGTTGTGTTCCTGTGCCTCACCGATGCGGTCGCCGTCGAGGCGGTGATCGGCGAGATGGAGGCCGCTCTCCGGCCGGGGACGGTAATCGTCGACTGCTCGACCTCCGATCCGGTGGTGACCGTGCAACTCGCGGAACGGCTCGCGGCGCGCGGCGTCGATTATTGCGATTCCCCGCTCGGCGGCACGCCGGCGCAGGCCGAGGCCGGTGAGCTTCACGCCATGGTGGGGGCGAGCGAGGCGGTGTTCGCGCGGCTGAAGCCGGTCTTCGAGCCGTGGACGGCGCGGATCGTCCATGTCGGCGGGGTGGGAGACGGCCACCGCATCAAGCTGATCAACAACTTCCTCGCGCTCGGCTATGGCGCGCTCTATTCCGAGGCGCTGGCGATCGCGCGCAAGTCCGGCCTCACGGTGGCGCAGGTCGACGAGGTGATCCGCGGCGGGCGCATGGATTGCGGCTTCTACCAGACCTTCATGGGCTATGTGCTGGAAGGCAACCGCAACTCGCACAAGTTCACGCTCTCCAACGCCTATAAGGACCTGCGCTACGTCGAGGCCATGGGCAATGCGGCGCGGTGCGCCACCCCGATCGCCAGCATGGTGAAGAACGCCTATGCCCAGGCGGTGGCGACCGGCGGCGACGGGGATGAGGACTATGTGTGCCTGCTGCCGGACTTCGTGGCGCGGGCGAACGGCGTGGGGTGAGGCGCCTGCCCGCCTAGCGTCACGCCGGGTCGGCGGCCGGGCTGGCCTGAACCCCGAGCTGTGCCTTGGCCGGCTTGGGCGGGATCAGCGGCGCATTGCCGTGGATCAGCTTGCGCGCCGAGGCGTCGTAGAGGCCGCCGGTCAGCTCCAGCGCGAAGCGTTCCGCGTCGCGGCGGCGGATGTCGGCGATCACCTCCGCGCGCTCCTCCTCCTCGACATCCATCAACTCCAGCGCTTTCTCCCCCATTTTGAGGGCGGATTCGAAGGTTTCGCGGATCTGGAAATCCGCGCCGGCATGCACGATCTCAAGCGCGTGCTCGCGGTCGAAGGCGCGCACCAGCACCGGCACCAGCGGGAACTCGGCCTTCACCAGCTCGGTGATCTTGAGCGCCGCCTGCTTGTCGTCGACGGCGACGACGATCATGCGGGCCTCATGGGCACCGGCGGCATGAAGGATGTCGAGCCGGGTGCCGTCGCCATAATGCACCTTGAAGCCGAAATCGCGGGAAACGCGGATGAGATCGGGGTCGGTCTCGATCAGCGAGATCGAGCAGCCCTGCGCGATCAGTGGCTGGCTGACGATCTGGCCGAAGCGGCCCGAGCCGATGACCAGCACGCTGGCCGACAGGCCTTCGGCGGCCTCCACGCCATCCAGCGAGGGCGCGGCCGGCGGCATCAGCCGGTCATGGGCGATGATCATCAGCGGCGTCAGCGCCATCGAGACGATGATGGTGGCCGCCAGCGTGGCGTTGGCCTCGGCGTCGATGATGCCGACCGAGGTGGCGGCGGCGTAGAGCACGAAGGCGAACTCGCCGCCCTGCGCCATCAGCACCGCCCGCTCGATCGCCTCGCGGTGGCCGGCGTGGAACAGGCGGGCGACGACGTAGATGCCGATGAACTTCAGCACCATGTAGGAGACGACGGCGAGGGCGATCAGCTGCCAGTTGCCGACGATCACGCCAAGGTCCAGCGCCATGCCGACGCCGAGGAAGAACAGGCCGAGCAGGATGCCGCGGAACGGCTCGATATCGGCTTCGAGCTGGTGGCGGAACGAGCTTTCCGAGAGCAGCACGCCGGCGAGGAAGGCGCCCATGGCCATGGAGAGCCCGCCGAGCTGCATGGCGAGCGCGGCGCCGAGCACCACGAACAGCGCCGCCGCCGTCATCACCTCGCGCGCCTTGGACTTGCCGAGGATGCGGAACATCGGGTCGAGCAGGTAGCGCCCGGCGAGGATCAGCGCCGCGATCGAGGCGAGGCCGATGGCGACCGAGGTCAGGCGTTCGCCGAGCGTCACCTCGCCGCCGCCCGGCGCGAGAAACACCACGAGCGCCAGCAGCGGCACGATGGCGAGGTCCTCCAGCAGCAGGATGGCGACGATGCGCCGGCCCGGCGGGGTGGCGAGCGCGCGGCGTTCCTCCAGCATCTGCATCACGATCGCGGTGGAGGTGAGCACGAAGCCGGTGCCCGCGACGAAGCTCACCGGCACCGGGTAGCCCAGCGCGAGGCCGACGCAGGTGAGCAGGCCGATGCACAGCGCCACCTGGACGAGGCCGAGCCCGAAGATTTCCCCGCGCATCGACCACAGCCGCGAGGGCTGCATTTCCAGCCCGATCACGAACAGGAACATCACCACGCCGAGCTCGGCGACATGCAGGATCGACTGCGGATCGGAGAACAGGCCGAGCCCGTAGGGGCCGATGGCGAGGCCGGCGGCCAGATAGCCGAGCACCGAGCCGAGGCCGAGGCGCTTGAACAGCGGCACGGCAATGATCGCCGCGCCGAGCAGGGCGACGATCGGGAAGATGTCGAAGCCGCCATGGGCGGCAGCCTCGGCGGTATGGGCGACGGCATGGGCGGCGGCGTCGGTGGCGGCGTCAACGGCCATGCAGGTCTTCTCCGGTCCGGGTGGCGCGCAGCGGGCCGGCGGGGACGGGCGCCGCCGGTTCTGTCGCGCGCGAGTGAGCGGCCGGCAGGCTGCGGGGAAATCGCCGCGCGGTCAATCGGGCGATGGTTTCCTCTGGGCGCTCCGTCCCCCGCGGCGGGACCGCCGCCGCGGCGAGGGGCTATGCGGCCGGCTCAGGCCGCCTTGCGCAGCGTCTCCATGTCGATGACGAAGCGGTACTTCACGTCGCTCTTCACCATGCGCCCGAAGGCGGCCTCGATGTCCTGCATCGCGATCATCTCGATGTCGGCGGTGATGCCGTGCTCGGCGCAGAAATCGAGCATTTCCTGCGTCTCGGCGATGCCACCGATGAGCGAGCCGGCAATGGCGCGCCGGCCGAACACCAGCGGGAACACCGAGGGCGAGGGGTGGGGATGCTCGGGCACGCCGACCAGCGTGAGCGTGCCGTCGCGCTTCAGCAGCGTGGTGAAGGCGTCGAGGTTATGCGAGGCCGCCACCGTGTTGAGGATGAAGTCGAACGAGCCCGCATGGGCCGCCATCTCGTCCGGATTGGTCGAGGTCACCGCGAGGTCGGCGCCGAGCCGCAGTGCCTCGGCATGCTTGGAGGGCGAGGTGGTGAAGGCCACGACCTGTGCGCCAAGGGCATGGGCGAGCTTCACGCCCATATGACCCAACCCGCCAATGCCGACGATGCCGACCTTCTTGCCGGGGCCCACCTTCCAGTGGCGCAGCGGCGACCAGGTGGTGATGCCCGCGCACAGCAGCGGCGCCACGGCGGCGAGATCCTTCTCGCCATGGCGGACCTTCAGCACGAAATGCTCGTCCACCGTGATGGCCTCGGAATAGCCGCCGAAGGTGTTCGGCAGGCCGCCGCGCACTGCGCCGCCATAAGTCTGGGTGAAGCCGTGCGGGCCTTCGCAATATTGCTCCAGCCCGTCATCGCAGGCGATGCAGTGGCGGCAGCTTCCCACCATGCAGCCGACGCCGACGAGATCGCCGACGGAGAATCGCGAGACCTCGCCGCCCACCGCGCGGACGCGGCCGACGATCTCATGGCCCGGCACCAGCGGATAGGTCATGCCCGGCCATTCGCTGCGGGCGGCGTGAAGGTCGGAATGGCAGACCCCGCAATACAGGATGTCGATGGCGACATCCTTCGCGCCGGGGGCGGCGCGGTCGATGGAAAACGGGCCGAGCGGCGTGGTGGCCGACTGGGCGGCAAAGGCCTTGGCAAGCATGGCGTTCTTCCTCGAAAGGGTGTGCGATCCGTATCGGATGAAAGGAGCGGCCCGGAGACGGGAGCCTTGTTTTAGCCTGTGGCGGCCACGGCGTTAATCGCCAGCTTGCACGACAGGCTTAGAAACCGGACGTCATGATCGGCGATCCGCTGCCCGGTGGTATCCCTCGCTCGCGGCGTTGTGATAATGGATTTTGCGGAATTTCCGGCAAATCAAAAGGCGATTGCCGCGCTTATCGACATAATTGCCAATCCTCCCACGTCCCCAAGGGTTCTAATGGCACATGATCCGCTTGACGGTCTGGTGACGTTCCTCGCCGTGGCGGAGCATCAGAGCTTCTCCTCGGCGGCGGTGCGGCTTGGCGTGTCGCCCTCGGCGGTCAGCCAGTCGATCCGCAATCTGGAAGCCCGGCTCGGCGTCGTGCTGTTCAACCGCACCACGCGCAGCGTCAGCCTCACCGAGGTCGGCACGCTTTATCTGGCCCGGGTGGCGCCCTCGCTGCGCGAATTGCTCTCCGCCGCGCAGGAGATCGGCGACGCCGACGGCGTGCCGGCCGGGCTGCTGCGGCTGAACGTTCCGCGGGCCGGCTTCATGATCGCGCTGGAGCCGGTGCTGCGCGATTTCCTCGAAGCCTATCCGGGCGTCGACGTCGAGATCGCGATCGACAACCGGCTGGTCGACATCGTGGCCGCCGGCTTCGACGCCGGCATCCGCTACGGCGATCTGGTGGAAAAGGACATGGTGGCGGTGAAGATCGGCCCGCCCATCGCCGCTCATGTGGTCGCCGCGCCCGGCTATCTCGCGCGGCACGGCGTGCCGGAGCACCCGAGCGACCTGCTCGGGCACCAGTGCATCGGCTTCCGCCATCTGACCAACGGGCAGGTCGAACGCTGGGCGTTCGAGCGTGGCGGGGAAAGCCTGGAGCTCGCCGTGCGCGGCCGGCTCATCGTCAACGATTCCGTGGCGCAGATGCAGGCGGCGCTGGATGGCCTCGGCATCGCCTACATGATCAGCGGCTATATCGAACGCTTCGTCGAGGACGGCCGGCTGGTGCGCCTGCTGGAGGAGTGGAGCCCGCCGATGAACGGGTTCACCCTGTATTACCCCGACCGGCGCCGCGTGCCGCTCAAGCTTCGGGCGCTGATCGATTTCCTGCGCACGCACCGGCCCGCCGTGCCCCTCACGCGGGTCGACCGGGTGGTCCGGTAGCCCGCGCGAGGGGACACCCGTTCAC
Source organism: Ancylobacter sp. G4_0304 (assembly GCF_047501495.1). Lineage (NCBI taxonomy): Bacteria > Pseudomonadati > Pseudomonadota > Alphaproteobacteria > Hyphomicrobiales > Xanthobacteraceae > Ancylobacter > Ancylobacter sp. G4_0304. Next base: position 88,117 of record NZ_JAZDRM010000002.1, read on the forward strand.
GCCGCCGCGTCGTCGGCCGGGTCGAAATCGGTGGAGAGCGATACGTCCCGCCACTCGGCCAGTTCGTTCTGCAGCGCGGCGAGCTTCTCGCCGACCAGCTTCACCGCATCGCTGCCAAGCAGCAGATGGGCGGGCGGGTTCTTCGCCTCGACGAGTTGGAGCAGCACCTGCGCCGCCTTGGCCGGATTGCCCGGCTGCTTGCCGTTATAGCCCTGCCGGCGCTGGCGCCACGGCTCGAACACCGGATCGTAATCGGCGATCGCGCGCTCGACGCGGACCATGGAGCGGCCGGCCCAGTCGGTGCGGAACGAGCCCGGCTCGATGGCGGTGACGTGGATGCCGAGGTCCTTCACCTCCTTGCCGAGCGCCTCGGAGATGCCTTCGAGCGCGAACTTGCTGCCGTGATAGATGCCGAGCCCCGGCAGGGTGATGATGCCGCCCATCGAGGTGACGTTGACGATGTGGCCGGCGCGGCGGGCGCGCATATGGGGCAGCACCGCCTGAATGACCGCGACCGGGCCGTAGACGTTCACCTCGAACTGCCGGCGCAGTTCGTCGAGGCTGGTTTCCTCGACCACGCCCTCATGGCCGTAGCCGGCATTGTTGACCAGCACGTCGATCGGCCCGATCTCGGCCTCGATGCGCGCGACCGCCGGGGCGATGGCGGGCGTGTCGGTGACGTCGAGGATGATGCCGGTGGCGCGGCCGGGCGCGAGCGCCTCGAACGGCGCGACATCCGCCGGCTTGCGCAGCGTGCCGACCACGCGATGGCCGGCGTCCAGCGCGCCCTGCGCGAAGGCGCGGCCGAAGCCGGTGCTGACGCCGGTGATGAAGAAGAGCTTGGGGTGGGATGTGGGCTGGGACATAGCGCGTTCTCCTGAAGGGCGTTCGCCTGCGTTCCCATCTAGGCGCCGGCCGCCGCCGCGATTAGCCCGCGCTTGCTGGATGCCATTGTAAGCGCTGCTTCAGATTGCGGCGCCCGGCAGGGTGTGCGGATGGAAAAGACGCATGGCGGGCGGCGTGCCTATGATCGCGATGCCCGCCGCCGCGTCCGGTGGCGGCGGCTTTCTGCCGCCTTATGTCCGTCGAGGAGAGATTTCATGTCCGCGCCTGCCGCAACCCGCCCGCCGCTGCCGCCCTTCACCGAAGAGACCGCCCGGCAGAAGGTTCGCCTTGCCGAAGACGGCTGGAACAGCCGCGATCCCGCCAAGGTCTCGCTGGCCTACACGCCCGACAGCGTGTGGCGCAATCGCGCGGAACTCGTCACTGGTCGCGAGGCGATCGTCGGCTTTCTCACCCGCAAATGGGCGCGTGAGCTGGACTACCGGCTGATCAAGGAACTGTGGGCCTTCACCGGCAATCGCATCGCGGTGCGCTTCGCCTATGAATACCACGACGACAGCGGCAACTGGTTCCGTGCCTATGGCAATGAGAACTGGGAGTTCGACGAGGCCGGCCTGATGCGCCACCGGCTCGCCTCGATCAACGAGCACCCCATCGCCGAGAGCGAGCGCCGGTTCCACTGGCCGCTCGGCCGGCGCCCGGACGACCATCCCGGCCTCAGCGATTTCGGCTTCTGAGAGCGCTCGCTGCGGCGGCCGGAGGCTAGGGTCGGGCCGGCATCACGCCGGCCTCCAGATGCTTCAGCCACCACGCATTGGCCTGCTCGGCCGGCAGCGGGCGGGCGAAGAAATAGCCCTGCGCGAGGTCGCAGTTCAGCTCGTGCAGCAGGGTTAGCGTCGCCTGGTCCTCGACCCCCTCGGCCACCACGGTGAGCCCGAGATTGTGGCCGAGATCGATGATCGCCTTCACGATGATCCGGGTGTGTTCGGAGGCGATGCAGTCGGAGATCAGCGAGCGGTCGATCTTCAGCTCGCCGAAGGGCAGGCGCTGGAGCTGCACCAGCGAGGAATAGCCGGTGCCGAAATCGTCGAGCGAGAGCGAGAAGCCGCGCAGCCGCAGCCGCGTCAGCACGTCGAGCGCCTGTTCCGGGTGGCGCATCGCCGCGCTTTCGGTGACCTCGATGATCACCTTGCCGTAGTCGATGCCCATGCCGAAGCAGCGCTTCCACAGGCGGTCGGCGAGGCCGAGGTCCTCCACGTCGGAGGCCGACATGTTGATCGCCAGCGAGGCGTCGATGCCGGCCTGCCGCCAGCCTTCCAGCGTCACCATCGCGCAGTCGAACAGGTAGTCGGCGAACTCGCCGTTCAGGTGTCCGGCGGTGATCAGCGGAATGAACACGTCGGGCGGCACCAGCCCGCGCGTCGGGCTGTCCCAGCGCATCAGGCCCTCGAAGCCGATGGGAATGTAGTCGGCGCCGCTGCGCAGGCCCTCGACGATCCGCACCTTGGGCTGGAGGTAGAGCTGGAACTCCCTGCGCTTCATCGCCTCGGCGAGCTCGCTCTTGGTCGGCAGGAGGTAGGTGCTGCCTTGGAGCTTCTGGAAGATCTGGCGCAGTTCCTCGACCCGCGCCGGCTTGCTCACGATGTCGCTGACCGGAAGCTTGTTGACCTTGGCGAAATGGCGGGCGGCTTCCAGCACCTTCCGGTCCATGCCGCTCATGATGATGATCGGCCGCCGGAACTGGAGCACCGAAAGCTGGCGCAGCACCTCGATGCCGTCCATCGACGGCATTTGCAGGTCGATGGCGACGCAGGCCTCCGGGGAGCTCTCGACCGCCGAGAGGAACTCGCCGGGTTCGGAGAAATAAGTGCTGTCGACGCCGCTGAGTTCGGCGACCTGAGCGACATAACGGCCGATGTCCGGCTCGTCGTCCAGAACGAATATCTTGTGCTCAGCCATGGCGTGTTCCCAATCCGAACAACGTTGCAATCGCGCCTTTCAGGTCCTCGGCACGGAACGGCTTGACCAGAACGGCGTAGCGGTTCGGATCATGCCCTTGCGTGCCTCGTACCGGAAGGTCGGTCGACAGGAGCAGGGCCCGCTGGCACGCGCCGCCGCCCAGCATGGCGAGGACGAAGTCCACATCGGCGGGTCCTTCGGGGGTGACATCGGCCATCAGCAGATCGACCTGGCCGCTATCGGCCACGAACAGCTCCGCCTGCTCGGGCGCCGGCGCGACGATGACGCTGTGGCCGTCGCGGCTCAGCTCCTCCTCCACCGCGCGGCAGATTTCCGGGTCTCGCTCCACCAGCAGGACGCGCAGCGGCTCGGGGTTCGGGGCGCGGTCGACCGGCGCGGCCGGAGCGCTGCCAACCGCGGGCAGGCCGAGCCGGAAGGTGGTGCCGGCGCCGACATCGCTGCGCACCGTGAGATAGCCGCCCGACTGGCTGGCGAAGCCGTACACCATGGCAAGGCCGAGACCCGTGCCCTTGCCGGGCGCCTTGGTGGTGAAGAATGGCTCGAAGATGCGGTCCAGCTTCTCGGAAGGGATGCCGACACCGGAATCGTGCACCACGAACTCCACGCAGGCCGGCCGCTCGCCCGCCGGCAGGTACCGGGCATGGATGTCCAGCGTTCCGCCCTCGGGCATCGCGTCGCGGGCGTTGATGGCGAGGTTGATGAGCGCGGTCTCAAGCTCGGTCGGGTCGGCATAGATCGGGGGCACGTCCGGGGCGATCGACAGTGTCATCGACACACGGGATTCCATCCGCCCGTCCAGCAGCAGGCGCACCTCGTCGATGATGTCCGCGGGGTCGACGACCTGCGGATCCAGCGCCTGCTTGCGGGCGAAGGCGAGCAGCTTCTTGGTGAGGTCCGAGCCGCGCAGGCTGGCCCGCAGCGCCGTGTCGAGGGCGGGGCGCTGCTCGGGCGTCGCCTTCAGCATGGTCAGGTCGAGATTGCCGATGATGGTGGTCAGCAGGTTGTTGAAGTCGTGGGCGATGCCGCCGGTGAGATTGCCGACCGCCTCCATCTTCTGCGCCTGATGCAACTGCTCCTTGACCTGCTTGATGTCGGTGATGTCGTCGATGGCCAGCACCGCGCCGCGAAACACGCCGCCGACATCGATCAGCGGCTCGCCGGCGATGTGCAGGCTGCGCGGAGTCCTGTCGTGGAGAAGGGCGTCGATCTCCACCGGCGTTGTTCCCCGGCCGGTCTGGATGATCGAAATGGCGTTGGCCAGCCCGGCCGGCGCGGTGGTGAACAGCGATGACCAGCTTCGGCCCAGCACGGCGTCGGCCGGGAGCCGGAATATCTCCGAGGCGGTGCGGTTCCAGGCCGAGACGCAGAGCTGCGAATCCAGCGACATCAGCGCCACCGGTGAGGCGTTGAAGATGGCGGTGATGGTCTCGGTCGCCTGCCGCCGCTCCTCGATTTCCTCGATCAGAAGCTGCGTGCGCTTGCGCACCTGCGCTTCGAGCTCGGTATGCAGCACCGCGCGTTCCAGCGCGATCGACAGCTGGCTGGCGATCGAGCCGAGCGTGTGCGGCGCCACCTCGCCGGAGACGGTCGGCTCGGAGCCCTGAAGGTTCAGATAGCCAAGAATCTGCGAGCCGACCTGGAGCTTGAGGCTGGCATATTGGCGCTGGGTGCTGATGCCGGGCCGCAGCACAACGAGGCCGGCCTCGTCCACCGGCGCGAGGGCGTGGGGGTCGCGCACCAGCGAGGGCGGGAACGGATCGGCCTGCGCCGCGCGCGCCCCATGGCGCTCGGCCGCCAGATGCAGGGCGTTCCCGGTATTGAGATAGAACCAGGCATTGCGCACCCCCGGCATGGCGAGGCCGCACGTCACGGCGGTGGTCGCGACATCGGCCGGGGTGCGGCAGCGGTTGAGCCCGTCGCTCATCTCGTAGAGCGCCTGGAGCGCCTCATAGGATTGCGAGAGCTCCTGCCGCCCCTGATCCAGTGCGCTGAACAGGTGGACCGCCTGGGCATAGGTCGAGATCAGCAAATCGAGGATCTGCTGCTTGCGCGCGGTGATCTGGTGGCGCTCGCCGCCGAACTCGACCTCCAGCTGTTCCTGCGAGCGCTCGGCGTGGCGCAGGCCGCGGTTGCGCAGGAGATAGGTGATGCGGGCGGTGAGGACCTGTTCGTCATAGGGCTTGATGATGAAATTGTCGGCCCCGGCCTCCAGCCCGGCGAGCACGTCCTGCGGCTGGGACAGCGCGGTGACGAGAATGACCGGCGTGTTCTCCAGCCCCGTCGTGTTCTTGATGCGCCGGCACAATTCGTAGCCGTCGATGCCGGGCATCACGATGTCGCTGATGATGATGTCGGGGATCAGCGTGGCGGCGAGATTGTAGGCCTCCTCGCCATTGCGCGCGGCGTGCACGGCGAAGCCCTGCTGCGTCAGGAACTGGACGATCTGCTCGGCCTGGGTCGGGCTGTCCTCGGCGATCAGAATGCTCGGAACCTGGTGGTCGAACGACAATGGCTGGTTCATGTGTGGAGGCCCCTCGTCGCCATCTGTCCGACAATGAACCGGGCGATGCCCTTCGGAGGCAGGATGCGCTGGGCGGCCCCTCTCTGGATCGCCGCGTTCGGCATGCCGAAAACCACGGAGCTTTCCCTGTCCTGCACGACGCTGGTGCCTCCACGATGCACGATGGATAACAGCCCGTCGGCGCCGTCCTGGCCCATGCCGGTCAGCAGTACGCCGAGCGCATGGGGGCCATAGGAATCGGCCACCGAGCGGAAGAGATGGGAGATCGAGGGTCGGAAGCCGTTCTCCGGCGCTCCGTCCTCGACGCGGAAGCGTCCGGTGCTGTCGATCGCGAGATGGCCGCCTTCCGGGGCGACATAGACGCGGCCGGGCATCGCGGTACCGCCGTCCCGCGCCACTTCCACCGGGATGCCGGCGCCGCGGTCGAGCCAGCTGGCGAAGCCGGAGATGAAGCCCGCGCACATGTGCTGTGCCACGATGACCGGCACCACCAGATCGGCGGCACACAGGCGCAGGATCTGCATCACCACCGGCGGTCCGCCGGTCGAGGCGCCGATGGCGATGATGCGGATGTCCTTGCGCGGCCGGCCGGGCATCGGGGCCTCGCGCGCCGGGGCGAGGGCAGGGGGCTCCGGTACGATGGGCGGCGCGCGGCGCACCTTGACGTCGGCCAGCATTTCCAGCGTGAGGCACAGCTCGGCCGCGGTGCGGTCGAAACTGGCGTCGGTCGGGTCGAGCGGCTTCGGCACGATGGCGAGCGCACCGAGCCTGAGCGCCTCCAGTCCGGGATGAATGTCGCCGGTGTCGCTGGTGGCGCTGGTCATGATGATCGGCGTGGGGTGGCGCGTCATGATCTCGCGCGTCGCGGCGATGCCGTCCATGACCGGCATGTGGCAGTCCATCAGGATGATGTCCGGCGCGAGGCTCGCGGTCATCTCGACGGCGCGCGCGCCATTCTCGGCCTCGCCCACCAGTTTGAGCCGGCGCGACGTGCCGATCACCCAGGCCAGCGTTTCCCGCTGGGAGCGCGAATCCTCGACCAGCAGAACCCGTATTTCGCGCGCCCCGTTCATAGCACCCGCCTCACGAGGTCGATGAGCATGGACTGATCGAAGGCGGACTTCATCATATAGGCGTTGGCGCCCAGCCTCAGTCCGCGCTCGTGGTCCTCACGATCTTCGAGGGCGGTCACCAGAACAATCGGTAATTGTACAAACCTGGGATCGGACCGCACCTTCGCGGTGAGCTCGAAACCGTCCATGTTCGGCATGTCGACATCGGAGATGACGGCGTCGAAGTCGCCGGCCTGCAAGGCCGACCAGGCCTGGAGCCCGTCGGAGGCGGCGGTCACCTCATAGCCGGCGGCCTCCAGAAGGCCGACCTCCATCGCGCGCGTGGTGATTGAATCGTCCACGACCAGCAGCCTCGGCGCCCGCCGGCGGACCGGTGGCTTCGCCGGCGTGCTGGAGCGATGGCTGCGGGCATGGAGCGCGTCGAGTATGTCGGCGGTGCGCAGGATGAGACCGAGCTGGCCGTTGCCGAGCAGCCCGGCGGCGAGCGCGTAGCGCACGCGCAGCAGCGGCGGGCGCAGCTCCTTGACGATGACCTCGCACTGGCCAGTGGCCTCTTCGACCACCACGGCGCCGCGGCGCTGGCCGTGGCGGATCACCAGCACGGTGCGGATCGCGTTGTCGCGCGCGGCCGGCGGCGCCGTGCCGCGGCCGAGAATCTGGCCGAGTTCGGCGATGGGCAGGATCGTGTCGTCGAAGGCCAGCATGCCGTTGGCGAGCGCGGTCTCGCACGCCGCCTCGGACAGGGCGATAGTCCGCTCCACGGCGGTGCGCGGCCAGATCACCAGCCGGCCCCCGGCCCAGGCGCCGATGCCGTGGAAATTGGCCAGCGCGGCCGGCACCTCCATATGCAGGGTGGTGCCTTGTCCCTGTTCGGACGAGATGAACACTGCGCCGCCAATCCGGTCCATGCGCTCGCGCACGATGGCGAGGCCGAGGCCGCGGCCGGAAACGGCGCTGATGACGCTGCGGGTCGACACGCTGGGTTCGAACGCCATCTCGATGACGGCCATGTCTGTCAGGCTGGCCACCTGCTCGCGGGACGCGATGCGGTTGCGCACCGCCGCCTCCCGCAGCGCCGGCACATCGACGCCGCCGCCGTCGTCGCGCAGCTCTATGGCGACCCGCCCGCCCTCGGCTGGTTCGACCGTCAGCGAAATCGTGCCCTGCGGCGGCTTGCCGGCGCGCCTGCGCTCCTCGGCCGGCTCGATGCCGTGATCGATGGCATTGCGCACCATCTGGATCAGCGGGTCCTTCATCATCTCGGCGATGTCGCGGTCGATCAGCAGGTCGGTGCCGGTGCTGCGCCAGCGGATCGATTTGCCGACCTCGGCGGCCAGATCGGCGATCATGTCGGGAAACACGGCGAGCATCTCGCCCACCCGCATCATGCGGGTCTGGCGCAGCTCGTGGGCGAGGTCTTCGGTGGTGGCGTTCAGCAGGCGGCTGTCCTCGGCAAGGCCGGACAGCAGCCGGCGCACCGACTGCTCGATATCGCGCAGCCCGCGCGCGAGGGGGGAGCCTTCGGCGATCCGGTTCTCGACCCTGAGCGCGCCGAGCCCGGCGATGATCTCGCGCGCCTGGTCGAGCCGCGCCCGCGCGGCGAGGCGCGGGGCGGTGAGTTCCTCGGCCTTCACCCCCAGCCGCCGGAGCTGGCCGGATTCCAGACGCACGAAGCTCGGCGCGGCGGCTTCGGGTGGCGGAGCTGAAGGTTCCGGCGCCGGCGCCATGGCGGCCGGAGCCGCGATCGCCCGCTCGGTCGCCTCGGCAAGCTCGCGGGCGAGATCGCGCAGGGCGACCAACTCGCCGGGCTCAAGGCTCTCGCGGCCGCGTCCGGCGCTGCAGACATCCTCCATCTCGTGGCACAGCTGCTCGACCGTGCGGACCGACAGCGAGCGGGCGGCGCCCTTCAGCGTATGGGCGACGCGGAACAGGCGGTCGAGCACCGCCCGCAGGTCCACCGGCTCCAGCGCGCCGCGCTCCAGCGTCGCCATTTCCGCGCCGATGACGCGCAGATGGTCCGCGGCCTCCTCGCGGAAGATGGCCAGCAGCCTGGCCCGCAGCGCGTCCTTGGAGGATGAGGGCATGGTGGCAGCCGCTCCTATGAACCCTGGCGGAGCGATATGCGGCCGACGATCGCGTCAAGCGAGCGGGCCAGATCGTGGAGGCTCCGCGCGGATTGCTCCACCTGTCCGGTCGCGGCCACGGTCTGGGCCGAGGAGGATTCGATGTTGTCGACCGCCAGCGCGATCTGCTCGATGCTCGCCTGCTGCTGTTCGGCCGCCATCAGGTTCTGGCGGGCGGTCTGCGAGGCTTCGGTCACCCGGCTGGAGAGCATGGAGATCGCGGCGCCGGACTGGCGCGAGGTCGCGACGCTGGCGTCGGCCGAGCGGGCATATTGCTCGGCGGCGATGACGGCGGCCTGGGCGGAGCGCTGGATTTCCGAGATGATGCGGCGCACCTGCGCGGAGGCGGTCTTGGACTGGTCAGCGAGTTCCTTCACCTCGCTCGCCACCACGGCGAAACCACGCCCGGCCTCGCCGGCCTTGGCGGCCTCGATGCTGGCATTGACCGCCAGCAGGTTCGATTTCTCGGCCAGCTCCCCCACTGTGGCGTTGAGCTCGGCAATCTCGTGGGTGCGCTCGCTGAAGCCGATGACGCGCTCGGCAAGCGTTTCCAGCCGCTGGCGACCATCCTCCACCATGCGCACCGTGTCCTCGACCGATTGCAGGCCGGTCTCCGCCACGGTCTCGGTCTTCTGGGCGACTTCGAGCAGGGTCTGGGTGCGGTTCGCCATGGCGTCGCCCGCCTGCCGCAGCTCATGGACCGAGGACGCCATCTGCTGGACGGCGGCGGCTTCCTCGGCGGTGGCGGCCGCCTGCTGGGTGGTTGCCGCGAGGATTTCGGCCGAGGCCGAGCCAAGCTGGTTCGTGGCCTGACGGATTTCGCCGATCAGCAGGGCCAGCGAGCCCGACATCGAGTTAAGGGCATGGCCGAGCCGTTCGAGATCGCCGGCATTGCCGACTTCCAGCCGCTCGGTGAAATCGCCGCCGGCCACGCGCTCGGCATAGCGTCCATATTCGTTGACGGTGGCCTCGATCGACGCCCGGGCGGCGCGCTCGCGCTCGATGCGGTGCTGGAGCGCCTGCGCCATGGCGTTGACCGCGCCGGCGAGCCGGGCGACCTCGGCCGGCCCCGCCTCGGGCGCGCGGCGGTCGAGGTCGCCACCGGCGATCGCGTCGGCGGTCTCCTGCAGGCGGGTGATCGGGGCCGCGATGACGCGCGCCAGCAGGAAGGCGAGGATCGCGCCGCCGAGGAGGGAGACCAGCGGCCAGATCGCGGCTTCGAGCAGCCGTTGGGTGAAGACCTCATTGATCTCGCCGTGGGTCTGGCTCATCCATATCCGCCAGCCGGTGGCCGGGATGGTCGAGAAAGCGGCGAAGCGTGCCGCCCCGGCTTCGTCGGCGTAATTCTCGATCGTCCCGGACGGCCCCCGCGCCAGATGCTGCCAGATCGGCAGGCCAACGAAGCTGAACTGCTTGTGGACGAAGTCCTCCTGCGGGTGGGCCACCGTCTTGCCGTCGCGGGCGGCAATGACGGCGTGACCGGTTCGCCCGAGATTGAGACGGCTCGTGAGTTCCGTCACCGCCCCGAGCTGGATGGTGGCGAACACCACGCCGGTCACACGGCCGTCGGCCGCCTTCACCGGCGCCGCGATCGCCATCAATGGCAGGCCGGAGGTGCGGCCGATGAACACCGCCGGATCGATCACGGCCTTGCTGGCGCGCAGCGCCTCGCGGAAATAGCCGCGGTCGCTGATATTGATGCCGAGCGGGCTCTGACCGTTCTCAGCCTGGTTGGGCTCGGCCGCCTCCACGATGCCCTCCAGGTTGGCGAGAAGGACGCGGTCGAACAACGGGAAACTGGTCTTCAGCGCCCTGAGCATTGGAGAGGAGTCGGCGAGCCCGGCGGTGCCGCCGGCAATCTGCGAGGCGGCGAAGTCGAGCGCATTGGCGTGGTCGGTCAGCACGCGGTCGATATAGATCGAGGCTTCGGCGACAAACGCTTCCTGTTGGCGGATGGTGGTGTCGATCAGCCAACTCCGCATCTTCAGCGTGAAGCCGAGGCCCAGCAGGATCGTGGGCACCAGAGCCGCGAGAATTCCGCCGACAATGACAAGGCGATTGATACGCATGGTCGTTTCCAACTCAGAGCGGAACCCGGGGGCTAGTTGAGCGTGCCATCGTGCTGGCGGTGGTCGACGACGAGGCGGACATTGCGTCCGATGTCGTCGGGAGACAGGACATGTTCGCCGCCAGGAAGGATGGCGGCGACGAGGGCATAGTGCGGCGCGGTGCGGTTCAGCAGGGCAGCGTCGACGCGCATCACCCCGAACACGGCATCGGCGGCAAGGCCGATCGACTGGGTGGCGTGGCGCAGCAGAATGGCGAAGGCCGGTGCCGAGCCCGCCGCCACGCCGTGCTCGCACAGCGCCGCCGGGTCGACGATGGCGTAGAGCAGCCCGTCATGAGCCATGACGCCGACATGCAGCTCGTCGACGCCGGGCAGGGTGAGCACATGGCGCAGCGGGGCTACGGCCTGCGCGTGCTCGACCGGCACGGCATAGCGCCAATCCCCGCGCCCGAAGGCGATCATCTCCACCTGTGCGGCGGCGGCTTCGCCGGCTTCCGGCTCAGCCAGCTCGCGGGTGCGGCGGTCGAGCAAGGCGAGGGCCGCTTTCTCGTCCCGCTCCTGCGAGAGGCGCTCGAACCGGGCCAGCAGCTCGGTCCAGTCCAGCGCGCCGCCGGCACGGGGCGCGCCATTGTTGTCCGGGTCAGCCATGGGGCACTCCATGGTGCGCAGACGGCGCGGCATCGAGGCCGAGCCGTCGGGCCGCGAGCCGGATGTCGCTCGCCTCGATGCCGAGACGCCCGTCGGCAGCCGCGTCTTCGCCTTCCAGCAGCCGCACGGCGTCGCGTAGCGAGCGGCGCGCTTCCTGCGCCCGGCCGGCGCGCAGGTAGATGATGGCCATGACGTAATGGGCGGCCGGCGAGCGGGGCGCGGCGGCGAGCGCGCGCTGCGCCGCCTCCTGCGCGCAGGGCAGGTCGCCGAGCGACTGGCACACCAGCGCCATCAGCAAATGGGATTCCTCGCGGCCGTCGAGAATCTGCTCGCACAGCCGGCGCGCTTCGAGGAACAGGCCGCTATCGGCGAGGCGGCGGGCGTGGCCGAGCGGGTCGGTCTCGCGGCGTCGGGCGCGCGGTGCGGACATCACGGCCGGGCGCATCGGGGGCGGTGACGCGACGGACGGCTCGGCCGGGCTCGGGGCCGGCGGGCCGGCTGCCCGACGCACCCGCTCCGGCGCCGTCTCGCGCGCCGCGGCGCGGCGGGTGTCGCGCGGCTTCTCGAACAGGATGGCCTGCTGCGCGGCGTGGAAATGCAGCGGGGCGAACCACGCAGGCGTCGCCTCGACCGGGGCGACCGCGAGGAAGCCGCCGCGCCGCAGCTGCGCCGCCAAATAGCGCGCGATGCCGGGCTGGCGCTCGGCTTCCATATGAATGATCAGGTTGCGGCAGATCACCAGATCCGCCGGGCCGACCGCGACGCGCTGAGGCTCCTGCGCGGCTTCAGCAAGGTTGAACAGCCGGAAGCTGACGCGCCGCCGCAGCGGTTCCGCCAGTTCGAAGCGCCCGTCCGGGAGCGGGCGGAACCAGCGCTCGCGGTCGAGCGCGCTGACCTCACGCACCGCGCGCTGGTCGAAAATGCCGGCCGCCGCCTCCGCCAGCGCCGCCTCCGACAGGTCGAGCCCCACGATTTCGACGCTCCAGCCCGGCTCGTCGCGCAGCAGGCGGTCCAGCGTGATGGCGAGCGAATAGGGCTCGTCGCCCGAGGAGCAGCCGATGCTGAGGCAGCGCAGGGTGCGGGTGCCGTCGTTCCGCCGCGCCTCGATCAGCGGCGTCAGCGCCGAGCGTGCGAGGCAGTGCCACCAGCCGGTCTGGCGGAAGAACGAGGTCTCCCGGATGGTGATCGCGCCGATCGCTGCCTGCCAGAGGGGAGACGTCCAGGGCTCCTCCGTGAGACGGAGCAGCAGTGCCTCGGGATCGCACAGGCCACTGACCGCGCCGGCGCTGTCGAGAGCGCGGACCAAGGCGCGTTCGTAGCGTGCCGGAAGGGCAAGGCCGAGCCGCCGGGAAATGAGCGCGCGGAAAGGCAGCGTCCAGTCGAGATCGTCCCCCCGGGGGACCGGAGGATGCAGGAAGCGGAATGGCTGAATCGCGCTCATCAGGACGCCGGCGCTGGCGCGCCGGAGGCGTGGCGCTCCAGTGCCGCTTGAAGGTCGATATCCTGCGCGGCGGAGAGCCAGAGGTCGGGATCGCGCATGACCAGAAGGTCACTTTCGCCGGGCTGTCCGGTGGCGAGGTAATCGAGGCCCGGCACCAGTTCACGCAGGGATTGCCACGTCGTGCCGGACATATCGACGACCCCTTCGATTGTATCGCACAGCAGCCCGAGCGGGCGCCGGGTAGTTTCGATGACGGCGACCCGGGTTCGACCCCGGGCTGCCGATGGGGGGCGGTCTCTCGCCGGGCCAAGTCGAGCACGACCAGCGGCGCTCCGTGAAGATTGATGAGCCCCACGACGGGCGCGGGTGCAGCAGGCAAAGGCGTTATCCAAGGTGTTGCCACGACTTTCCTCAGAACAAAGAGAGGAAAGCAGAGCCGCCAGCCGAAGCAACGGGCAACGACCATATGTTGATGTCGTGCCGATTGTATCATCTGACGACCGTTATACGGCTTCGGGTGAACGATACATTCCCCGAGCCCGAGCGGCGAACCGAATGGTACGAATATCGTACCGGTTTACTCACAATGTCAAACGTTTTTGGCCCAAGGGGATGCCATCAAAAGGAAATTTCGATCGCCTGTCATGATAGGATCAATCCCGGGGTGCGACAAGCTGTCACCCTCCCTAAGGTTATTGATGCGTTGGCGGGCGATCGGCACCGCAGGTAATGCGAGGTGACGTTCCGGCGCGTTGGCCGTGTGGCCTGTGAGCGGGGCTAGCCGCGCCAGCCCCGGCTTTTCTCGACGGCGGCTGAGAAACGTGCCTGATCGGCCGCGCTGACCGAGCCGTCCGGCGTGAAGCGGGTCGCGGCGGCACGGATCGCCTCGACCTCGGCGCCGCAGAACTCGGCGAGGCCAAGCGCGGTCATCTCGTGCAGGGTCGGCACCTTCACCACGCGACCGCTGGCATTGGCGAGGAACTGCGCGAAATAGCGGCTCTGCGACAGCCCGCCATCGATGGCGATCTCCTCGATCGGGCCGACGATCGCGGCCGCGTCGTCGATGAGGCGCACCGTAAGCAGGGCGATGCCCTCCAGCGCGGCACGCACCATGTCGGCGCGGCCGGTCGCGGCGTCCATGCCGATGAACAGCGGCGCCGCCTGCCGGTCCCAATAGGGCGCGGCAAGGCCGGACAGCGCCGGCACGAAGACGAGGCCGCGCCTGAGCGCCGAGGGGCCCTCGAAGCCGTCGAGTTCGTCATCGGTGGCGAACAGGCCGAGCCGGCGCAGCCATTCCAGCGCGGCGCCGGCATCATAGACCCCGCCTTCGACCGCGAAGGCCGGCGCCTCGCCCTCGCGCCGCCAGCCGATGGTCGGCAGCAGGCCGGAGCCGCCGCCGGCCGCCTCATTGGCCACCGCCAGCAGGAAGGCACCGGTGCCGAAGGTGATCTTGGTGTCGCCGGGCTTGCGGCAGCCATGGCCGTAGAGCGCGGCCTGCTGGTCGACGATCGAGGCCTTGACCGGGATGCCGTCGATGAAGCCGAAGCCGGCGTCCACCGCCGCGATTTCCGGCAGGCACTCCAGCGGCACGCCGTGCAGCGCGCACAGCTCCGCGCTCCAGCGGCCGGTGGCGAGGTCGAGCAGCCCGGTGCGCGAGGCGGTGGCGATATCGGTGCGGAATTCGCCGGTGAGCCGGTCGAGGAAGAAGGCGTCGGTGGTGCCGAGCCGCAGCCGCCCGGCCCTCAGCGTCTGCGCCGCTAGCGGCAGGTTGCGCAGCGTCCAGGCCAGCTTGCTGGCGGAGAAATACGGGTCCAGCGGCAGGCCGCAGATCGCCTTCGAGCGCGCTTCCGCCGCCGGCCCGAGCGCGGCGAGCGAGCCGGCAGTGCGCGCATCCTGCCACACGATGACCGGCGACAGCGCTTCCCCAGTCTCCGCGTCCCAGGCGAGGCAACTCTCGCCCTGATTGGCGATGGCGATGGCGTCGACCGGGCCAGCCTCGGCCAGCACGGCGCGGATATTGGCGAGAAGCTCCTCCGGGGCGTGCTCCACCCGCCCCGGTGCGGGGTGATGCTGCTCATGGCGCCGGCTGGCGACGACGCGCGCCTCGCCGCCGCTCTCGACGACGAGGCAGCGGGTCGAGGTCGTGCCCTGATCGATGGCGGCGACGCGCATCATTCGCCCTCGCGGAAGCGGAAATGGATCTGTTCCGCGTCAAAGGCGGCGGACGGGATCGGCACCAGGATACGCCGCTCCGGCCGCCAGTCCCCACGCTTTTCCCAGACCGCGCGGCCGTCGAGTTCCAGCGTTAGCCGGCCCGTCGCGTGCCGGGTGAAGCGCAGCTGAAAATCAGGGAAGGCCGGCGGGCCATCCAACGGCCGGCGCAGCAGGCTCGGCACGGCGAGCTTGACCGGCGGATCGAAGCCGACCGGCACCGCCGCGCGCGCCGGCGTGTCGCGGGCGAGGTCCCGCGCGATGGTGCGGCCGACCGCACGCCCCTCGCGGAACGCCCAGCCGCCGGTCTCCACCGCGCGCAGCACATTGCCGCTGGCGAAGAACAACGGGTTGGCGCAGCGCCCGTCCTGATCGATGGCCGGGCCGCCGCTGCCGGCATCGACACCCACTTCGGACTGTCGGCACAGCGCGGATTCCGGCACGAAGCGCCCGGTGAGCAGCACCCCGTCGCAGGCCACGGTCTCGACCCCGCTATCGGCGCGGCGGAAGCTGACCTCCTCGACGCGCCGGACGCCGCGAATATCCACGATCTCCGCCCCGCGATGGAACGGCACGCCGACGAGGGCCGGGAACCAGCTGAACGGGGCGCGGGCGAGCGGGGCGGGCGCGCTCTCGATCATCGCGACCGGCCGGGCGCCATGGGTCAGGCAGGTGAAGACGGCCGACAGGCTCACCAGCTCCGAACCGACGATCAGCGGCCGTTGGAACGGCATCAGGCCGTGGAAGGCGACATAGGATTGCAGCGTGCCGGTGGTGACGACGCCCAGCGGGCGGTCGCCGGAAATCAGCCGGGCCGAGCGCGGCATCTCGCGCGCGCCGGTGGCGATGAGCACGCGCCGGGCGCTCAGCATCTCGATGCCATGCGCGGAGGTTACCGCGATCTCGCCATCCGCCCCGATCTGCGTGACCGAATGGCCTAATCTCAGCTCGACCCCAGCCGCCTCGGCCTCGCGTGCGAGCCGCCTTCCATAGGCGGCGCCGAGATAGACCCGGCCGAATTCGCGCATGCCGAAGGGCGAGTGGCTGCAATGGCGGGTCGCTCCGCCCAGATGCGGTTCGCGCTCCAGCAGCACGACGCGGGCGACGCCCTGCCTGCGCAACTCCACCGCCGCCGCAACCCCGGACGGCCCGCCGCCGATGATGATCACGTCCGCGCGCGTGCTCATGCGTCCTCGGGCTCCTCGATCCCGTTGACGGCGAGCGGCTCGCTGAGCCGCCCGCGCGTCATGTCGGCGAGGCGGGCGTTGCAGTAGAAGCCCTGGCAGCGGCCCATGCCGGCGCGGGTGCGCCGCTTCAACCCGCCGAAATCGCCGGGCGGAATGGGGCTCTCAAGCGCGGCCTCGATCTCGCGGCGGGTCACCAGTTCGCAATGGCAGACGATCTCGCCATGGTCCGGGCGCTGCCAGTCGCGCTCGCGGGTCTCGGTGAGGTTCGGCATGGCGAGGCGCGGAGCCTCGGGCGCCGGGGTGGCGGGCAGGCCGAAGCCGGCATGGAGCTTGAGCGCGTGCTGGGCGAGCCCGAGCGCGGCGGAAAGCCCGGTGGAGCGGATGCCGCCGAGCGTGATGGCGCGCATCTCGGGTCGCGCAAAGATGCGGTAGGCCTTGCTGTCGCTCGCCGGCCGCAGCCCGGCATAGACCGCGGTGACCGGAATGCCGGCCAGCGCCGGCACGATCTCGGCGCCGCGCGCGAGCAGCGCCTTCAGCGTGTCGGTCTCCACCGTCGCCCGCACCCGGTCGTCCTGTTCCTCGGCTGTGGGGCCGACCAGCACGTTGCCGAAGGCGGTGGGGCAGACCACCACGCCCTTGGTGATCTCGGTCGGTACCGGCAGCACGATGCGCGGGACGTGGGGACAGGCCGCCTTGTCGAGCACCACGAACTGGCCCTTGCGCGGGCGGATCGTGAATTCCGGCGCGAAGCCGAGCCGCTCATCGACGAGATCCCCATAGAGCCCGGCGGCGTTGACCACGGCGCGGGCGCGAATGTCGCCTCTCGTGGTGGCCAGCGTCCAGTCGCCATCGAAGCGGCCTGCCAGCACCTCGGTGTCGCGCGCGAAGACCGCGCCGAGCGCCACCGCCTGGGTGAGATAGGCGAGGGGGGCCGACCACGGGTCGATGATGTGCTCGCCCATCACCTCGATGGCGGCGACGAGCTGGCCGGACAGGCCCGGCATGGAGCGGCGGGCTTCCGCGCCGGAGACGAGCCGCAGTTCGGCGATGCCGTTCGCGCGGCCCTGCGCGGCGATGTCCTCAAGCTTGCCCGCTTCCAGATCGTTCCATGCACAGACCAGCGCGCCGGTTTCCACCAGCGACAGGCCGAGGCCGGCATGGATGTCGAGATATTCGGCACGGCCGGCCTTGATCAGCTCCAGCTCCAGGCTGCCGGGCGGTGCATCGAAGCCGGTATGGAGGATGGCGCTGTTGGCCTTGGAAGCGCCGGACAGCAGGTCGCTGCCCTTCTCGATCACCGCGACCTTCGCCCCGGCCAGCGCGAAGCGGCGCGCGACCGCGCAGCCGACCACGCCCGCGCCGATCACGGCGACGTCGAACAGGTCTCGGCTATCGGGGGCAGGTGCGTGGAGCATCGATCGCTCCTTTCCATTGGTCGTCTCACGCGGCCGGCGTACCGGCCACGGCACAGGGCTCGGGCCCGGCGCGCGGCCGGACCTTCAGGAATGGCCCCGCCGCCGTGAAGTGGCGAGGCCGGATGCCGGAGGGCAGGGCTCAGCGATAGGGGTAGCCGGCCTTCTGCATGGTCTCGTCGTATTTCTTGAAGGCTTCGACCACGCGGCCGGCGCGCGGGCTGGAGGCGGCGACCTCATCCCAGAAGCCCTTGGAATCGGCGACCACCTTCGTCCACTCCTCGGGGGGAAGCTGGGTCAGCTCCATCTTCTGGCCTTCGACGCGCAGCTTGGCCTCGCCGCCCCAGTACCAGACGTCGCGGTAATAATGCGACTGGTCGATGCTCATCAGGAACAGTTCCTTGAGGTGCGGCGGCACCTTGGCCCAGCTCGGCGAATTGGCGAAGTAGCTGCCGAACCACGCGCCGGTGACCGAGTTGGAGAGCGCGTAGTTGCACACATCCGCCCAGCCGACCTCATAGGCCTCGGTGAAGCCGCACCAGGCGACGCCGTCGAGTTCGCCGGTCTGCAGTGCCACTTCCACGTTGTCCCACGGGATCGTCACCGGCACGAGGCCGTACTTCGAGAGGAACTTGCCGGCGGTCGGCACGCCGAACACGCGCAGGCCGTTCATGTCGGCAAGGCTCTTGATCGGCTTGTTGACGGTGAAGATGTGCAGCGGGTCCCAGGCGCCGGTGGAGAGCCAGGTGACGTTCGGCACGTCCTTATAGGCTTCTTCCCAGATTTCCTTGAGGCCGTAATAGCGGAACAGCGCCGGCACATCGAGGCTGTAGCGGGTCGCGAACGGGAAGTAGCCGCCGAACACCGCGATGTCGACCGGGGAGGCCATGGTCGCCTCGTCCGACTGCACCGCGTCGAGCGTGCCGGACTGGAGCGCGCGGAACAGGTCGGAGGTCGGGACGAGCTGGTCGGCGTAATAGAGCTCGATCACCATCTCGCCATTGGCGGCGGCGTTGAAGGCGTCGATCTGCGGCTTGATGACATGGGCGCCGAGCGGGGCGCCGGAATAGGTCTGGAGCCGCCACTTGATCGGGCCGGCCTGCGCGATCACCGCCGGGGCAGCGAGCGTGGTGCTCGCCAGCGCCGCGCCCGCGCCGAGGCCCGCCTTGCTCAGGAAGTTACGGCGAGTGGCGAGGATCTTGTCGGCGGCGGGATCCACCTTTTTCGGAACCGGCTTCTTGGTATCGGTCATTGGTCTCTCCTCTGGTTTTTATGGAAAGGTCGGGAAAGCGGGTGCGCCTTCAGCCCTTGACGTTCATGTGGGCCGGCAGCCAGAGCGCGATCTGCGGGAAAACCATCAGGATGATGATGGTGAATGCCATGATCGCGGCGAAGGGCCAGATCGACTTGTAGATGTCGACCAGCGTGATTTCCTTCGGCGCCAGCGAGCGCATCAGGAAGAGGTTGTAGCCGAAGGGTGGGGTGATGTAGGCGATCTGGCAGGTAATCGTGTACAGGATTCCATACCATATGAGCTGGTTGTCGAAGCCGAGATCGAGCGCCTTGACCAGCGGGATGTAGAGCGGCGCGACGATGACCAGCATCGCGGTGTCGTCGAGGAACATCCCCATCACCAGGAAGCTGAGCTGCATCATGATGATGATGGTCCAGGGACTGAGGTCCCACTGCTTCACGAACAGGAACTCGATCGCCTTCACCGCACCGAGGCCGTCGAACACGGTTCCGAAGGCCAGCGCGGCGAGGATCAGCCACATGAACATGCAGGACACGTTCAGCGTCTTGATCGAGGAATCGCGCACCACCGGCCAGCTGAACCGCCCCTTGGCGATGGCCGCGAGCGTCGCCGTCGTGGCACCGACCGCCGAGCTTTCCACGAGGCTGGTGACGCCGAACACGAACAGGCCGGTCATAAAGAAGAAGATGGCGAAGGGGATGATGCCCGCACGCGCCAGCGCCAGCTTCTCGCGCAGCGGCATGTTCAGTTCTTCATCCGTCAGCGCGGGCGCGAGCTTCGGATTCAGCTTCACCCGGATGTAGATGTAGAGAATGAACAGCACGGCCATCAGCAGGCCGGGAAACACGCCGGCGAACCACAGCTTGGAGACCGGCTGGCGCGCGATCATGCCGTAGAGCACCAGCACGACAGACGGCGGAATCAGGATGCCGAGCGAGGAGCCGCCCTGCACCACGCCGGAGATCAGCACCTTGTCATAGCCGCGGCGGATCATCTCCGGCAGCGCGATGGTGGCGCCGATCGCCATGCCGGCGACCGAAAGGCCGTTCATCGCCGAGATGATGACCATCAGGAAGATGGTGCCGATGGCGAGGCCGCCGGTGAACCGCCCGAACCAGACATGCAGTGCGCGGTACAAATCCTCCGCGATCCCGGATTCCGCCAGGATGTAGCCCATGTAGATGAACATGGGCAGCGTCAGCATGGCGTACCAGTTGAAGAGCTTGAACACCTGGTTGAACGGCAGGTCCATGGCGCCCGGGCCATAGAGCAGCAGCGCGGCGGCAGAGGCGACGAAGCCGATGGCGGCGAACACAAGCTGCCCGCTGATGAGCGCCACCACCATGGAGGCGAACATCAGCAGCGCGATCATTTCATAGCTCATGCCAGCGTCTCCCCACGCAGCGTGGCGATGTGCTTGAAGACGAGCGAGAAGGCCTGAAGCAGCATCAGAACAAGGCAGACCATCAACAGCGCCTTGATCGGAATCACCGACGGATTCCAGATCGAGAAACGCTTCTCATTGGTGGCGATGGCGTATTGCAGGCTGGAGATCGAGCCGATCAGCATGACCACCAGGTAGAAAATCAGGCACCAGACCGTCGCGAGGTCGATCTTCGCCTTACCCCGGACCGACAGCGTCGAATACCAGAGGTCCATGCGCACATGCTCGTTGTTGCGCAGGGTGAAGGGCCCGCCCATGAAATAATAGGCGGCGAGGGTGAACTGGGTCAGTTCCACCGCCCAGTGCACCGGCATCTTGAGCAGGTTGCGGGTGACGGCATCGAACATCAGCACGCCGCCCATCATGAAGATGAGCGAGGCGGCGAGGTAGCCGACATAGTCCGAGATCCGGTCGATGATACGTACATAGCCGGCGATCCAGCGCCAGGCGCCCGATCGACTGGGTTCGGCCGTTCCATCCACGTTCAAGCCCTTGCTCCCTGTCCTGCCGCCCGCCGCATGCGCGACCGCCCATCCCTGGTGCTATCCTGCCGCGCCTGCATGGCAATTGAGCCTGCCGAATTTGTTCGCACAGCACGCACTTTACCGAAGCTCGATCGAAAGAGAAGTCCGTTTTTTGACAAATTTGACCATTTCAACGGTCCAGTGACCGTTTGAAATAGAAAACGGGCTCAATCTCCCGCATATTCTTGCCCGAACGGGCAATTCGTGGCAGAAGTGCCGTTGTCATGCCTTGATCCTTGTCCGATCGTGCAAATGGCATGCCGGCCGGCCGCCGGGCTTGGCCGTCTGCGCCGAAAGGAGTAGGCGAACGGGCGCCGTCGGCTTCCGCCGCGCGAGTGACGGCGTGAGACCGCTGACTTAACCGGACCGGTCGGGCCTCGGGCTCCCGGTCCAGCGAGGACGACGCGTGGCCCCCAGCTCGCGACATGACGAGATCGTCGCCCTGCTCACCCGATCGGGCGAAATGAGCGTGGAAGCCATTGCCGAGCGGCTCGGCGTGTCGCGCGAGACCGTGCGGCGCGATCTTGCCCGCCTCGACGCCGCCGGACGGATCAAGCGCCGTCACGGCGGCGCCCGCGCGCTCGCCCAGCCGGGCGCGGCGCTGGAGACCGAATGGCCGTTCGCCCAGCGCATGGCGCAGAACGCGGCGGCCAAGCGCGCCATCGCGGTCGCGGCCAGCCGGCGGTTTCAGCCCGAGGATTCGCTGTTCATCGACACGGGCAGCACCACCATCGCCTTCGCCGAGGCGCTGACCTCGCGCCATTCGCTGGTGATCGTCACCAACTCCCCGCGCATCGCCGCGACGCTGGCGGGCGACCACACCCACAAGGTGTTCCTGATAGGCGGCGCCTATGGGGTGGATGCCGGCGAGAGCCTCGGCCCGCTGTCGCTGGAGCAGATCGCCAAGTTCCGTGTGCGCCACGCGGTGCTGACCGTCGGCGCGATCGACCAGGCCTGCGTGATGGATTTCGACCTTCAGGAGGCCGAGGTCGCCAAGGCGATGATCGAGCGCGCCGATTTCGTCACCGTGCTGGCCGACCATTCCAAGTTCGACCGCCGCGCGGTGTTCGAGGTCGCGCCGCTGTCGCGCATCCACACGCTGGTCACCGACTTGGCCCCCGGGGAGAAGATGGCCCGCGCGATCGCGACGGCAGGCATCGACCTTGTGATCGCCGGGCAGGGCTGAAGGTCAGCTCGTCGAGATCAAGGAAGAGGTGCCGCTCTCGCCGCGCCGCCGCACGCTGGCGCGCATGACCTACCAGCGCGTGTTCCGGCGCTACCGGCATCTGTGCGGCATGTCCGGGACGGTGGAGGAGGTGGCGGGCGAATTGTGGGAGGTCTACCGGCTGCGCGTGGCGCGGATTCCGACCCACCGCCCGCCACGCCGGCGCATCATTCCCGACGTGATCGTCGCCACCGCGCCGGAGCGCTGGGCCATGGTGACGCGCATCGCGCAGCGCTTCCAGTCGCAGGGCGTACCTATCCTGATCGGCACCCGCTCGGTCTCCGCCTCACTGGAGGCGAGCGGCTACCTGACGCGGGCCGGCATCCGTCACCAGGTGCTCAATGCCATCGACGAGGCGTCGGAGGCGGCGATCGTGGAAAAGGCCGGCCTCGCCGGCCATGTCACCATCGCCACCAACATGGCGGGCCGCGGCACAGATATTTCGCTCGGGCCGGGCGTCGAGACGCGCGGCGGGCTGCTGGTGGTGATGACCGAGCGCCACGATTCCGCGCGGGTCGACCGCCAGCTCGCCGGGCGCACCGCGAGGCAGGGCGATCCCGGCGTGGTGATCGCCGTTCTCTCGCTGGAGGACGGTCTGCTGACGAGCTGCCCGGCGGCGGGTGTGCATCTGCTGGTGCGGCTGTCGAAGCGGCTGCGCTCGGTGAAGCTCGCGCGGGCGGCGATCCGCCTCGCGCAGAAGCACGCCGAGCGCGACCATGCCCGCATCCGCCGGCAATTGCTGAAGGCGGACGAGGCGCTGGCCTCGGTGCTGGCGATCACCGGCACGCTGGAGTAGCGGGCATCGCTTCGGGGACGTCGAGCGCCGCGCCGGCCGTGTACACGCTCAGCGGGCGAAAAAATGCACCGGGCCGTTAATGTCGATGCGCAGCACCTCACCGGGCTGCGGCGGGTCGGCGAGCGGAAGGCGCAGGCGGATGTCGTCCTCGCCCGGCAGCAGCCTGAGGCAAACAGCAAAGCAGGAGCCGGCGAACTCGATCTCGATCACCTCGCCGCGCGCCGCCGCGTCGTGCATGTCCGCGCGCGCCAGCGACACCTGCTCGGGCCGCAGCATCACCTGCGCGGCGCCGCGAAACCCGCGATCCTTCACGGGAACCCGGCCGAGGGCGCAGTGCGCCCAGCCGTCGCCGACCTCGGCCGGCAGGAAGATGGCCTCGCCAAGAAAGCCGGCGACAACAGGGCTTGCCGGCCGGGAATAGAGCTCGCGCGGCGATCCCGCCTGCAGCAATTGCCCCTTGTCCATCACCACCACCTGATCGGCGAAGGACAGCGCCTCCTCCTGGTCGTGGGTCACCAGGATCGCGGTGATGCCCGCCACGCCGAGCAGCCTTGCCACCGCCTTGCGGGTGCTGACGCGCAGCCCGGTGTCGAGCGCCGAAAACGGCTCGTCGAGCAGCACCATGCGCGGCTGGATGGCGAGCGCGCGGGCAAGGGCCACGCGCTGCTGCTGCCCGCCCGAAAGCTCGTCCGGCCTGCGCGCCAGCATGGCGGCGCTCAGCTCCACCATGTCGGCCAGCCGGGCGATGGTTTCGGCCCGCGCCGGGTCGCCCTTCGCCAGCGCGAAACCGATATTGTCGGCGACGCTCAGATGCGGGAATAGCGCGCCATCCTGCGAGACCACGCCGATGCCGCGACGATAGGCCGGCACCGAGCTGTCGCGGTCGGCCAGCACCTCGCCGTCGAGCAGCACCTGCCCCTCGTCCGGGGCCTCGAAGCCGGCAATGAGGCGCAGCAGCGTGGTCTTCCCCGAGCCCGACGGGCCGACGATGGCGGTGCGGCTGCCGGCGCCGACGGCGAGGTCGATGCCGGCGAGCGCCGCCACCGCGCCATAGCGTTTGTGGACCGCACGCAGTTGCAGGAAGCTCATCGGCCGGCACTCCGCCGCGACTGGACATAGAGCAGCCACGTCACCGGCAGCGACAGCACCACCATGAACAGCGCATAGGGCGCGGCGCCGGCATAGTCGATCTCGCCGCTCAGCGACCAGAACGCCATGGCGAGCGTGCGGGTGCCGTTCGGCGCCAGCATCTGCGTCGCGGTCAGCTCGTTGACGATGCCGAGCGCCACCAGCGCCACGCCGGCCGCGGCGCCCGGCGCCGACAGGCGCAGCGTGACGGCGCGCAGCACGCGGGCCGGCGAGCGGCCAAGACTTGCCGCGGCCTGCTCCAGCTCGACCGGCACCTGGGCGATGCTCGCCCGGAGGCTAACCAGCGCGCGCGGCAGGAACATCAGCACATAGGCGAGGATGAGCGTGACGAAGGTCTGGTAGAGCGGCAGCGCCACCCGCACCGTGACGGTGACCAGCGCCAGCGCGATGACCACGCCGGGCAGCGCGCCGACGAGGTAATTGCCGCCCTCCAGCAGCCGCGACAGGGCGCCGGGCACCCGTACCGACAGCCAGGCGATCGGCAGCGCCGCCAGCATCGCCAGCACGCCGCCGACGAGGGCGAGCACGAAGGTCTGCGCCACCGCGTCGACAATCTCGCTGACCCGCCAGATCTCCGCGCCGCCCGCGATCAGCCATCGGCCGATGGTGAGGAACGGCACGCCGAGCGCGAGCGCGGTGAGCGAGGCTGGCAGCAACAGGCACAGATAGACATGCCGCCCGAGCCGCGCGCGCGGCACCGCCCGGGGCGCGCCGGAGCCGATGCGGGCATAGCGCCCGTCGCCGCGCAGCATGCCCTCAAGGCCGAGCAGCGCGAAGCAGCACAGCACCAGCACGCCCGACAGCATATGCGCTGCCGCGCCGTTGAAGGTGGATTGGAACTGATCGACGATCGCCGTGGTGAAGGTGTCGAAGCGGATCATCACATAGAGCCCGTACTCGGCCAGCAAATGCAGCCCGACCAGCAGCGAGCCGCCGCACAGCGCCAGCCGGAGCTGTGGCATCACCACGTGGAAGAACACCCGCGCGGGTGACAGGCCGACCGAGGCGGCGGCGTCTTCCAGTGCAGGGTCGAGGCGCCGCAGCGTGGCCGCCACCGGGAGATACAGGAAGGGGAAATAGGCCAGCGTCGACACCAGCACGCCGGCGAACAGGCCGTGCAGCCCCGGCGCGAGGCTGACCCAGGCATAGCTCTGCACGAAGGCCGGAACCGCCAGCGGCGCCACGGCGAGCCAGGCCCACCCGCGCGCGCCGGGCAGATCGCTGCGCTCGGTCAGCCAGGCCAGCGCCACCGACAGGACGATGCAGATCGGCACGGTGAACATCACCAGCAGCACGGTGTTGACGAGGAGTTCGCCGACGCGCGGGCGGAAGATCAGCGCCGAAGCCGTGTCCCAGCCGGTGAGGATGGCGATCCACACCACGAAGCCGAGCGGCAGCAGCGCGGCCAGCGACACCGCGACCGCGGCAACGGAAATCCACGACAGCGGCCAGCGCCGCCGTGCCACGCGATAGGCAGCCCAGTTCTGCCGGCGCTCCGCCGCGCCGTGCAGGAGCTGACTGCCGGCCTGCCCGAGCGGCATTGTCGAACGCCCGTCATCCATTCCGCGACCGACCCGTCCTGAACCCGTTCCCTGCGAGGCGGCCCGCAGGGGCCGGCGATACCATGCGCCGTCCGGCTCAGAGCAATCCGGCCGCCGTCATCAGATCGGTGACCTGCTTGCTGTTGAGCTTGGACGGCTCCACCTGCGGCGCCTGAAGCTCGGCGAGCGGCACCAGTTTGGGATTGGACGCGTCGCCAGTGCCGACGGCATATTCGTACGATGTGCCGTTCTTCAGGATCGCCTGGCCGCTCGTGCCGGTGACCCATTTCAGAAAGGCCTGCGCCTGCTTGGGATGGGTGCTGGAGGCGAGCACGCCGCCGCCGGAGATGCTGACGAAAGCGCCGGGGTCCTGATGGCGGAAGTAATGCAGCTTGACGTTGTTGCTGTTCTCGCCAGTCTTCGCCTGATCGCCGAACCAGTAATAATGGTAGATGACGGCACCTTCGACCTGCCCGGCATTGACCGCCTTCATCGCGGTGCTGTTGCCCTTGTAGGCGGTGAAGTTCTCCTTCATCCCCTTGAGCCAGTCGGCGGCGGCCTCGGGGCCCTTGAGCTGGACCAGCGCGCCGACGATGGCCTGGAAATCCGCGCCCGAGGGGGAGGCGGCCCAGCGGCCCTTCCAGGCCGGGGTGGCAAGATCCAGCAGCGATTTGGGCAGCTGGTCCGGCGTCAGCTTGCGGGTGTCATAGGCAAACACGGTGGAACGCGCGGCGATGCCGGTCCAGTTGCCGCTGGCAGGGCGGAAATGCGCCGGCACCTGCGCCAGCGTCTCGGCATCGAGCGGCGCGAAAAGCCCGGCATTTTCCACCAGCGCCATGGCCGGGGAATTCTCGGTCAGGAACACATCGGCCGGCGAGGCCGTGCCTTCCTGCAGGATCTGGTTGCCGAGCTCGGTATCGCCGCCGTTGCGGACGATGACCTCGATGCCGGTCTCCTTCGTGAAGCCCTCGACCCATTCCCGGGTCAGGCTTTCATGCTGGGCATTATAGACGACGAGGCCTCCCTCCGCCGCCGACTGCGCATGGGATAGGGAAGACGTCGCAACAATTGCTGAAACGATAATTGACGTTGCGGCAAGTACGGATCCAAGAGTCTTCACGTAATCTCCGCTCATCTGAAACAACTATCGAGCCAGATGCGAAGTTCTGTGAATTTTCATCTTAAAAGTCAACGAATGAAGTTTGTATTCATTCTAAGGAAGAGCGCCGTGCGATTAGATCTCACCTTGCGGCCGGGAGACCGGAAAAGGTGCTGCTGCGTTGGCATCGCTGAATTGGGGCGCCGTGTCGCGCGCGACACGGGGCTGGGACCGCTCCCGATGTCGTGAATGGGCGGAACACCGGCCCGCCGATGACGGTCGACGGCGCGGAGGCTAAGCGCGGCGAGGCTCGGCGGCACCTCCGGCCATGCGGGCGCTAGCCGATGTCCTCGCTTTGGCCCGGCCGGCTGGACCACTCGGCGAAGCTGGGCGTCGGCATGTCGAAGCGGTCGCGAATGGTGGCGCAGGTGCTACCGCCGAGCCGGGCGATGGCGTCCAGCCGTGCCGGATCGATGCGCAGGCGCTCGGTGTCCACAACATCCGAGCGGTAATGCGCATAGACGATCTCGCCGAGGATGATCTGTCGCGACTTGCCGAGTTCGAGCGTCAGGTGACGGCGGCACTCAAAGGCCGCCGGTGCCTCCTTGATCCAGGGCGAGGCGACCTTCACGCCCGGCACGGCGGTGAAGCCCGAGGCCGCCACTTCGTCCGCCCCCGGCGGGAAATCGGCGGCGCACAGATGCATGCCCTCGGCGATGGCGTGGGAGACGATGTTGACCGTGAACACCTCGGTGAGACGGATGTTCAGCGCCGTGTCCTTGAACGACATGTCGGCGTGGTTCTCGACGCCGAGCGCCACGATGGGCGGATCGGCCGAGAGGCAGTTGAAGAAGCTGAACGGCGCGGCGTTCACCCGGCCCTGCGGGTCGACGGTCGTGACCAGCGCGATGGGGCGCGGCACGATGGTGCCGATCATCAGCTTGTAGCGCTCGCGCTCGCCCAGTTCGCGAAAATCGAAGGCGACGGAATCGGTTTCCGGCTCGCGGTGCATGCTCATGCCACAAGCCCCCGGCGCGAGACGCCTTTCTTGATACGAGTGACGTTCATGCGCGTTCTCTGCGGTTCATATGCACCGATTCAGCCGACGACGGCGCTCGCAGCCTTGCGCGCTTTGACCCGGCTGTCGAGGAGGGCGACCGGCGGTGCGCCGTCGCATCGTCCGGCGATGCGCGACCTCGTGCGGCTATTGAAAGGGCGTGCCGGCGCGGTCGGCGATTGTTACGCCGAGAGCATGACGATGCCGCGCGGCCCGGCGCCGACGTGTATCCGCTCGATCACCTGAAGCGTGGGCAGTTCGACGATCAGCACCTCGTCCTCCGCCCAGTCTGCCACCAGCGCGCGGGACGGGGACGCCAGGGCGATGCCTTCGGGAAACACGCCGATGCGGGCGCGCAGGATCTTTTCGGGCGCGCCCGGTTCGATGACGGTAAGCCCGCCATTCTGCTGGTTGGTCACCAGCACGCGCGCGCCATCCGGCGTCACCGCCACGCCATAGGGCATCAGCCCGGCCGGCACGCGCGAGGTTTCCCGGCGCGCGATGGTGTCGACGACTGAGAGATCGTTGCTGCGGACATTGCCGACATAGAGCGCATCGCCCTCCGGCGAGAGCGCCAGCGCGAACGGCGCCGTTCCCACCGGCACCACGCCGAGGCGCTCCATCCGCTCGGTATCCACGATGCTGACAGTGTTACTCTCGCGGTCGGCGACATAAGCGAGTTGGCGGCGCTTATCGACGACGACATGGGCCGGCGAGCGCCCGACAGCCGCGCGGCCAGTCTCCTTGCCGGTCGCGGCATCGAGGCGCAGCAGCGCATCGGCGGACCAGTCGGTGACCAGCACATTCGCGCCCGAATCCGCGCCCGCCGACGCCACAGCGAGGCCGAACGGCTCTTTTCCGACGGGAATCTCCAGCGTCACCGTCCCGCTGGTCACATCCAGCAGTGACACCCGGCCGAGATCGGGATGCGAGACGAACAGCCTTCCATCCGGCGCGGCGGCGAGAGCCGCGGGCACGCGCGGCACCTGAAAGCTCTGCGCCACGCGGGCCTTGTCGACGTCGATCAGGCTCACCGTGCCGGCCTGCTGCGAGACCACGGCCGCGTGCGGCCCGGTCGCGGCTAGGGCGGGAGCGGACGGCAACCCCGCCCATCCGGCCGCCGCGCACGCACCCAGAAGCTGCGTGCAGAACCGGCGGCGATCGAGGACGCGCAGTGTCACGGCGCTTCCGCCTTGGCTTTGAGCCCCTTGAGACCCTCGGTGATGAAGCCGGTCATCGCGTCGATGGCGGCCTGGTCGTTCTTGTCTTCCGGCGGCTCATTGGTGGTGTCCGCGCGATAGAAACGCGCGCTCCACAGCACCTCGCTGCCGCCCGCCGCCGGCTTCACCTCGATGACGCCGGTGTAGAAGCTCACCGGGAAAACATCGACATTCTCCTTCGACAGCCGATAGGAGAGGCGCTTGCCGGCCGCGTCCACCTCGTCCAGCCCTTCGGTGATCTCGCCCTTTTCCAGCGTCAGCGTGCGCTCGGCGCCGGCGGCATTACCGCCGGTGGCCGCGACATTCTTCACCAGAGGCTGCCACTTGCCGATGTCGTCGAAGGCGGAGACCAGCCCCCACACCACATCCGGCGGCGCGTTGATGGTGATGGTCTCGTCGGCGCGCTGCGGCGTGGGGCCATGGGCCAGCAAGGGCGGGGCGCACAGCAGAACCAGACCGAGAGCGAATGCGAGGGGACGGAACATCGTCTTGCTAATCCTTCAATCGAGGTGAATGGGAGCGCGGCGCGATGCGATGGCCGCGAGACCGAAAAGCAGGGTGAGGCACAGCAAAGCGAGCGCCGCGGGAAGGCTGGCGGTATCAACCGGCACCGCCACCGGACGGGCGTGGGTGTCGGCCTCTACCGCGCCCGCGAGTGAGGATGCCGAGGTCAGCGCGACGAAGCCGAGGCCGGTCTGGGCGGCGAGCGCGCGCAGATGCTCCTCGCGCATCGCGCTCAGATGCTCGGTTCCCGACGCCGCCTCGCCGCCCCACGGCGCGTTGCGCGGGTTGTAGCCCGCGCGCGAGGGCGCATCGGCCGGCGGCGGCCCGGAGCGGTTCTCCTGCGGAACGTCGCTTTCGCCATAAAAGCCGATCTCGCGGCCGTCGGCGTCGAATTTCGGGATCGGGGAGGGAATGGTGCTGCCGACCCCGACGAGGACGCCGCCCACCTTGCCCACTTCGCCGCCAAAGGCCGGCAATTCGCCGCCGGCGAGGGGTGGGGCCTCGTGGCCGTCGGTCATGAAGACGACATCGGCGCCGAGCCTGTCGGCCTGGGCGATGGCGGCATGCACGCCGCGCGCGACATAGCTGTCGCCCTCCCATGCCATGCGCCAGTCGAGATCGTCGATCGCGCCATCGATGGCCGGGAAATTCTCGCAGACCTCCGCCGGCTCGAACAGGACGAAGCTGCGCCGCTCGGTGAAGATGCCGAGCCCGAACCGCGACTGGCAGGGCAGGCCGGCGAGCAGGGCCCTGGCCGCGCGCTTGGCCTCGGCCAGCCGGGTGGCCGGCGCGCCGCCAAGCTGCCCGTCACGCAGGTTCATGCTGCCGGTGACGTCTATGACGACGAACAGGTCCCGCGCCTCGCGCGCCATGATGAGGCGCGGCGCGACAAGGGCGGCAAGCGTCGCCAGCAGCGCCAGCACCAGCAGCCAGAAGCGCGCGTCGTGCAGGAGACGGAGACCGGCGAGGCTCATGGCAGCCCCTTCGGCAGGCCCGGCAGGTCGGTCCACAGCCGCTTGGCGGCCTCGGGCGGTATCTCCTCGCCGTCGGTCTCGATCTGCGGAAAATCGCGGACCAGCCGCATCGCGATGTCGAGATTGTACTTGGCGTCCCAGAAGCCGGGATCGAGCGTCAGCGCGCGGCGGTAGCCCTCCTTGGCCAACCGCACCAGCGGGATGGCCGGATCGATGTCATTGATGCCGAGATGATCGATGGCGAGCCGCAGCCGGGCATTCGCCATGTCGTACAGCGCGGCCACCGCCAGCGGCCGATCCTCGCCCGCCGCGAGCCGGTTGAGCAGGGGCTGCGCCTCGTCCAGCCGATCGCGGAAGGTGAGGAAGCCAAGCCGGGCGAACAGCACAGGCGGGGCATCCTCGGGGGCGACCTCCCGGTCCTGCCCCGCCGCGAGGGCGGCGATGGTCGTGTTGTCCCTGTGCTCGACGTAAAGCCGGGCGGCGAACCACGCCATGCCGGCGAGGCCTGCGACCAGCGCGGCCGCGCACAGGACGAGGATGAGGCGGCCGGCTCTCATGCCGCCCTCCTGAGTTCTTCGCTGCGCTCGGGGGAGCGGAGGCGAGGCGCGCGGACCGTCACGAGGTGGCGCTCGGCCAGCTTCGCGAGGATCAGCAATCCGATGCTCAAGGTCGCCACGGCGAAAGCCGGACGCGCCAGATCGCGGCGCGGCACGCGCTCGACATAGCGGATCGGCCGGGTTTCCTGGCGGTCGATCTCCGCAATCGCCTGCCCCACCGCTTCGGGGCTCGTCGCCTCGAAGGCGCGGTAGGGGATGCCGAGGCTTTGCAGGAACAGGTGCAGATGCCGCTCCGGGTTGGCCTGCGGCGTGTCCTCGCCCGGCGGGGGCACCTCGAAAATGCCCTTGGAACCGCGCGAGCGCAGGAACAGCCAATAGAGATGCACCGGCGTGCGGACCACGGCGTCGCGCAGCGCTTCCTGCACGCGGCGATCAATCAGCGCCGCGCCGTCCGAGACCAGCAGCACCGCGCGCGAACTCTCGTCGGTGTCCTCGTCGAAATAGGAGAAGGCCAGCGCCAGCCCGCGCCCGACATCGGTGAAGGCCAGCCCCGGCTGATCGATGGCGGCGATGGCGGCGTCGACCACCGCGTGATGGTCGGTCAGCGGCAGCACCGGCATGGGCGAGGTGGAGAACGCCGCCACCGCGATGCGGTCATGCGGGCGGCGGGCGACGAAGTCGGAGAGCAGCCGCTTGGCGGCGGCGGATTTCGATTCCTGATCTCCGGTGGGCGCCCGGTCGGCGAAGCTGTTGTCCATGCTGGAGGAGCGGTCGAGCAGCAGCACGAGATGCGCGCCGGTTCCCTCCCGCTCATAGCTCTGCTCGCGGCGGTGCAGGCCGGCACTGCCGAGCACCAGCGCGAGGATCGCGACCATGCCGGAGAGGCGCAGCAGCGCGCCGATCGCGCGCGAGAGCCGGTCCGGCGGAATGAGGGTGACCGCCGGCACGCCGCCGCGGCGGAACGGCGTCGCGATCCACGGCAGGACCGCCAGCAGCATCAGCGCCAGCGCGGCGGGGTGATCGACGCCCCAATGGCTGGAGGCGCTCTCCCAGGCCGTCGCGATCCATCCCGTGTTCACCCCGTTCATGCCGCCTCCCGTTCGACGGCGCGCAGGCGCCGGGCGAGGGCGAGCAGTTCGGCCGGCGGGAGGTCACTTTGGGCGCGCGGGCCATCCCCGCCGAAGAAAACGGCGCGCGAGACGGCGAAAAGCCGGCGAACCTCGCCCTCGACGGCGCGGAAGGCGGGATGCGCGGCGAAGAAGGCGGGCAGGTCCTCCGCGAGGACGCCGCGTCCAGCGGTATTGTCGAATGCGCGGTGCAAGGCGAGGAGCGAGCCGCGATAGGCCGTCTCCGACGCCGAAGGCCGGAGCGTCGCCGCCATCGCCCGCGCGGCCTGCGCGAAGGGCCGCGCGGGTCGCCGGTGGAACGGCCACCACGCCATCTGCCAGGCAAGCGCGGCGAGGGCGAGCAGCGTGACCACGATCGACGCCAGCAGGCCGTTGCGGCTTGCCGCCGTCGGAATCGGGCGGGGCGGAATGTCGGGCCGCAGCGCCATGGCCTGACCGGGCGTGCTGGTCATCACCTCGCGCAGCGGGGACGAGAGGAACGACCAGCCCGGCACGTTCACCGCCACCCGCCGGTCGCCGGCGACCGCCGAAAGCGCGAGCGCGGGGATGTCGAGCCGGCGCGGCTCCAGCGGGGCATAGAAGGTCTGGTAGGTCAGATCGAGCGTGTAGCGGTGAATCCCGCCATGGTTGCCCCGATCCTCAAGCCGGACATTGCGCAGGTCGAGCCAGTAATTCAGCGCGCGCGGCGTCGGCAGCGTGGCGGGGTCGAGCGCGAAAGGCGCGTCGAGCGCGATCTCGGCGCGCAGCGTCAGCGCGTCGCCGATGACATAGCCGAAGGATCGCGGCGCGTAGAGCTCGACACTGCGCACCTGCGCGCTCGCGGGCAGGGCGCCCGAGACGGCGAGCAGCAGCATGGCGAGCCCGACGCGCCCGGCCATCTCAACCCTCCATCAGCCGGCGCGCCAGCGCGTCGGGATCGAAGCTGTCCTTCAGATCGAAGGGGCGCAGCCCGCGCCGGGCGAACAGGTCGTTCAGCGCCTGCCGGCGCGCGCGCGCCTGTTCGATCCAGCGCCGGCGCAGGGCGGGGCGCATGAACACCAGCCGCGAGGCACCGGTCTCCAGATCGCCGAGCTCGATGAGGCCCCAGTTCGGCAAGTCCTCCTCGACCGCGCCGTCGCGCACCACCACCGGCACCACATCGTGGCGCCAGAGTGCATCGAAGAGGCGCTCGGTCTCGTCGAGCGGCGACAGGAAGTCTGAGATCAGCAGGACCAGCGCGCGGCGGTGCGGCAGGCGTTCGGCCGCCTCCAACAGGCCGGCGGCGCCGCGGCCGGCAGGCTCGGCGGCGGCGAGCTTCTCGCGGACTTCCTCCTCCAGCCCGCGCCGCCGCGCCAGCGGTATGGACACATCCTCCCGCAGCCGGTCATCGCAGCCAAACAGCGCGAAGCTGTCGCCGGAGCGCACGGCGGACAGCGCCATCACCGCGCACAGCTCCGCCACCCGCCCGGAGATCGCTCCGCCGAAGCGCATCGAGCCGGAGAGGTCCACCAGAGCGGACACCGGCACCGCCCGCCGCGGCGCGAACTGCCGGACATGAAGCTCGCCATAAGGATCGCGCAGCGAGGCTCGCAGATCGATGCGGCGTGGATCGGGCTGGCGCAGCAGCGAGACGTGGCGCCGGAATTCGCCTTCCGCCCCTTCGCCATGGCCGGGATGCGCGCCGGGAAGGATGCCCTCCGGCCGCCAGCGCAGGCGATAAGGCAGCGGGGTCATGGGATGTGGGACGACAGGTTCGCTCATGGCGCCGGCACCCGCTCGAACACGCGGGTGATGAGTTCGCCGACCAGCCCCTCGCGGCGCAGCTCATAGACCGGATCGATGAAGATGCGGTGCGCCATCACCTCCGGGAACACGGCGCGCAGGTCTTCCGGCACCACCATGTCGCGCCCTTCGAGGAAGGCACGCACGCGCGCCGCGCGGATGAGATAGCTCATGCCGCGCGGGCTGGCGCCGCCCTGCACCAGCCGGTTCATGTCGACGCCGTCGATCGTGATGCCGAAGCGGCTTGGCGCGCGGATCGCCTCCCAGAGCGCCAGCGTATAGCTCTCCAGCGTGTCGCTGGTGCGGATGCCGGACTGGATCGCCCGCGCCACCGTCTCCAGCGCCGCCGGATCGAGCCCGCCGGGCCTCACCTCGGTGAGCAGGGCGTCGACATTATGGAAACGGGTGTCGAACACCAGCGCGCGCCGTGCCTCCTCATCCGCCGGCATGGCGACCTGCACCTCCATGAGGAAGCGGTCGCGCGCGGCGGCGGGCAGCTCGAAGGTCTCTTCCCGCTCCACGCGGTTGCGGTCGGCGAAGACCTGCACATGGGGAAAGTGATAATCGCGGTTGAAGGCGGAGACCGAGCGCTCGGCCATCAGCCGCAGCAGCAGCGAATGCACCTGCGGACGGGCGCGGTTGATCTCGTTGAAGAAGAAGACGGACAGGTCCTCGCCCTGGCGCAGCAGCGGACCGGGATCGATGCGCGGCCTGCCGTCCTCGCCGAGATGGGCGTGATAGATCAGGTCGGCGGGCATCAGGTCGATCGTGCCCTCGATGCGCTCGAAGCTGCCGCCGATGGCGTTGGCGAGCGCCCGCAACAGCGTAGTCTTGCCGACGCCGACATCGCCTTCCAGGAGCACATGGCCGCGGGCGAAGGTGGCGATGGTGAGCAGGCGGATCACCCGTTCCTGGCCGAGGACGACCGTGCCGATCTCGCGCTCGAAACGGAGCGCCTGCTGCTGCCAGTCCGACAGGACGGAGTCGGTGTCGCGAACGACGCGCATTCGGGGGCCCTTCCAACACGCGGGCGCACGGCGTCGCCGGCCCGAAAAGGGCGCGGCCCACGCAAACAGGGAACACCCGTTTGCCGTCGGCCGCGCCAGTTACCCACATTCCGGACTGAAGGCCCGGAGGATCGCGGGGCAGAAGGAGATGAGCAACCGCCCCAAGTGGGTTCGTGAATTGAAGTCTGAAGAGGCCGTCAGTTCGCCGGAATCTTCTTCACGTCATAGATGAACTGGCCGGTTTTCTCGAAATGGGCGATGCGCTGGGCGTTGCGCTCCTCCATTTCCTTGATGGATTGCGACTGCTTGTTCAGCTCCTTGGGGTCATGCTTGGGATCGTATTTCGAGCCCGCGACCTTGTCGGGATAGCCGGGCTTGGCTTCCCAGCAATTGCCGGGCGCCTTGCAGTTGGTGCCGTCATAGGCAGCCGCGCTGACGACGAGACCGAGGGCGAATGCCCCGGTGCCGGTCAGAAGGCAGGTGAACTTCACGGTACGGTCGATCATCCTCATGCTGCGTCTCCTCGTTTCCACCTTGTTGCGACGGGCTTGTTGGCTCAGCCCGCCTGTCCGCCGCATGTCGGGGGCATCACGTCGGATGGCTCGATATGCTTGGCGTTGGCTTCGAAGGGCTTGAAGGCGGCGCGCTGCTCGCTGGTCAGCCACGTCGCGCCCTTCGGATCGTCCTTGTAGAGGTGCCGGACCCAGGCCATGGCGAGCAGCATCTCGTTCATGTTGAGCGCGCCGTACATCGGACCCATCTGGCCGTTCGCGCCGCCGAAGATCGTCTCGAACAGACCCTGGTCGGTCTCGTTCTTGGGATAGGTCCAGTAGGAATCGTTGAGGCCCGGCCCGATCTTGCCCTCGCCGTAATGGCCGTGGCAGCCCGAGCACATGGACAGGAAGATCTCGTGCGCCTTGGGCAGGCAGACCGGATCCTCGTTGTAGATGTTCACCCCGGTCTCAAGGAACGTCTTCACGGCCTTGGTGTCGCGACCTTCCTCGGGTGCTTCCGAGAGGTCGAGCGGCTGACCGGTCACCGTATTGGTCAGCATGATCGCGGCGCGCGCCCCAACGGCGAGAGCACCCACGGTCAAAAGCACGACGGCCGTCTTTACGAGCGTTGTTTTTTTCATCGAACCTTTTCACTTCGTGCGATCGGGCAGGCGAAGCCGTCGGCGCTCCCACCGCCGGCTCCGTGGCGGATCAGGTGTTCGGCTTGAGCAGCGGGATGCCTTCTTCGGTCAGGATCCTGTCGATCGCCCCGCGCGCCTTCTCCAGCCCGGCATTGATCTCGGCGAGCAGCGCCGCGTCGTTCTTGCGAATGCCGATGGCCTGGTCGTAATGCATGGGGATCGGCTTATCGTTCGGCCGGTCGATGTCGGTGGAGATGACCGTCATCCGCAGCGGCGTGGAAGACGACGTCACGTAGCGCGCGACCTCCGGGGCAAAGGCGATGGCGACATCCGCCTCGCCCTTCGAGACCTCGGTGACCAGCCGGTCGCCCGGCACCTGGACCCACTGGTTGCGGCGGGATTTGAAGTTGACCAGCGAGTACATGTAGGCGGCGTTGTCTTCAAAGCGGCCGATGCGCTTCAGCATCGTCTCGGCCGGCGAGTAGAACCGCACGGCGAAACGGGTCTGGTCCTTGATCTGCTGATCCTGCCAGTCGCTGGCCGTGATGTTGCGGTCGGCCTTGGTGACCAGCACATAGCCGGTGCGGTAATAGGGGTTCGACGTGAGCACGCGCTCGTCGCCGACATCCATGCCCATCACGACATCGCAGTTGTTCTTGTCGAGCTGGTCGCGCACCAGATAGATGCCCGGCTGGTCCGTACGCACGAACACCGCCTTGCGGCCCATGGCCTCGGCGAGTTCCTTGGCGATGCGATCCTCGAAGCCGGACGAATCCGCGGTGGAGAACGGCGCCTCTACATTCGACGCGCAGATGCGCAGTTCCTTGGCCGTGGCGCCGGCCGTCTCCTCGGCCGCGCCGGCGGCGCTCGCGAAGGCGAAGCTGGCGACAAGAATGGCGAACCGGCTGACGGCCCGCGCCTTTGACTGTCGTGTCTTGGACATGGTGTTCCTCCGGGACGGACGCGCGGGCGAGGCCGGCGCAGCATCGGAAAATCTCGGGAGAAAGAGCCGCCCGGCGCGGTTCAACTGCACCGGGCGGCGTTCCGGGGAGGACGGTCAGCCGCCGGAGCGGATGATCTCGGTGGAGTATTCCCCGACCTTCGGATCGTCATAGGGACCCTTGCCGTCGAGCGAGAACACCATCACGCCGCCACCCATCTGGGTGTAGTGCTGGAGCTGCTTGAACGCGCCCACCGAGCCGAGGCCGGCGGTCGGGTCGTTGAGGTCGAACACCAGGCCAACCCCCGGCCAGCCGCCGACGCCGTAATAGATGGCGACGTATTGCGTGCCGTTATGGGTGTAGGTCATGGGATGACCGATGACGCCGGAGGGCAGCTTGAACTTCCAGAGCAGTTCGCCGGTGTCGCTGTCGCGCGCCTTGATGAAGCCATCGAGCGTTCCGTAGAACACCAGGCCGCCGGCGGTGGCGAGCGTGCCGCCCCAGGCCGCGAAGCGCTCCATCACTTCCCACTTGTACTTGTTGTTGATGGAGTCGTAGGCCTTCACCTGGCCGAGACCCTCATAGGTCTGGCGGTCGCCCTTGGGGCCGGGATACATCCACAGGGTCGCGCCGACGAAGAACTGGCCGGCACGGTAGGGAAGCATGAAGGGCTCCCAATCCATGCAGATGTGGTTGATGCCCATGAAGAAGGACTTGCGCTCCGGATCGTAGGAGTCGTGGCCCTGGTTGTGGTAGCCCATCGCCGAGGG
Source organism: Ancylobacter sp. G4_0304 (assembly GCF_047501495.1). Lineage (NCBI taxonomy): Bacteria > Pseudomonadati > Pseudomonadota > Alphaproteobacteria > Hyphomicrobiales > Xanthobacteraceae > Ancylobacter > Ancylobacter sp. G4_0304. The sequence goes on from NZ_JAZDRM010000002.1 coordinate 125,710, forward strand.
GCAGATGTCGCGGGCCTTGTGGTCCATGCGGGTGGCATATTCCGGGTCGCGCTGCGGCAGGCCGGTCTTGAGGTCGACCTGCTTCACCCAGTTGACCGTGTCGTCGATCTTGTCGGCGGAGATCAGGTCGCCGTTCTCGCGATCGAGCGTGTAGACGATGCCGTTGCGGTCGGGATGGGTGAGAAGCTTGCGCATCTTCCCTTCCTTGTCCTGCTGCTCGGAGAGCATCATGACGTTGACGCCGGCATAGTCCCACTCGTCATGCGGGGTCTTCTGGTAGCCGAACTTCGCCATGCCGGTGTCGATGTCGCGACCCCAGATGGTCATGGTCCACTTGTTGTCGCCCGGACGCATGGTCTCGTTCCACGGCGCCGGATTGCCCGAGCCGTAGTAGAACAGGTTGGTGTCGGGATCGAAGGCGTACCAGCCCCAGTTGGTGCCGCCGCCGATCTTCCACGCCTCGCCTTCCCAGGTCGCCTGGCCGAGGCCCTTCTGGCCGTAATGCGGGTTGGCGCTGTTGAAGTCGTCGCCGAGCCGCACTTCCTCATCCGGGCCGGTGGCATAGGCGCGCCACTTCTGGGCGCCGGTCGGGATGTCGTAGGCGGTGACGTAGCCGCGCACGCCGAGTTCGGCGCCCGAGGAGCCGATCAGCACCGTGTCCTTCACCACGTAAGGGGCGATGGTCAGGGTGGAGCCGACCTTGATGTCGGAGTTCTCCAGCTTCCAGTACTCCTCGCCGGTCTTGGCGTTGAGCGCCACGACGTGGCCGTCGAGCTGGGTCTTGAGGATCAGCGGGCCGACCTTGTCGTTGCCGGGCCAGTAGGCGAGGCCGCGATTGACCACGTCGCAGCACGCCACCGCGCGGGCGGTCGGGTTCTGCTTGGGCTTGTGCTGCCAAAGGATCTTGCCGGGATCGTCCAGGCCGACCGCGAAGGTGGTGTTGGGGAACGGCGAGTGAATGTACATCACGCCGTCGACCACCAGAGGCGTGCCCTCATGGCCGCTCAGGACGCCGGTGGAGAACGACCACGCCGCCTTGAGGTTCTTGACGTTCTCCTTGGTGACCTGATTGGCCTCGCTGAAATTGTTGGCGCTGTAGTTCTTGCCGGTCATCGGCCAGTTGTCGGTGTTCTTCGACAGTTCGACCAGCTTGTCGTTCGCAGCCGCAGGCGCCACGGCGCCGAAGCTGACCGCGGCCGCCAGAGCGGTGGCAACGGTGAGTGCTGACACTGAAGAGTGCAGTCGACTCATTGGATTTCCCTCGCGTTTCCATTTCCCAAGCCGTTCCGCCTCTGTCTCCGGCGCGCTGCCGCAGGCGAGGACGGATCTTTTCGATCCACTTCATCCGGTCCTGCGGGTATGGCGTTTCCGCTGGACGTTATTCTAAGGGGGAAGTGAATTTCTTATGTTTTTCTAATTATTTCGTTCGATCCTGTGGTTATTGTTCGCGTCGAAGCTGATCGGTGTCTTTAGGCAAGTTGGAAATTCTGGTCGGGAACTTTTCCATGGGTGGAGGGAGCTTTCACACAAGCGGTCCGGAAACGCTTGCCGCTTCCCCGTAAAAATGTTTCCATTCCAGTGTCTTGAACCTTATTGGCCGCCGCCGCCCCGATTCCGTGGGCGCGTCAGGGTGGCGCAGATCGCTGGCATTTGAGGGAAGAGACGAGGATCGCCCAAGTAATATTTATAAGAACATCATAAGTATTAAATGAACGCCAAACCGCTGTGCTTCACCGGCGCCATCCTCGGCGCGATCGCCGCCTTTGCCCTCGTCGGCTGCTCCGACGAGGCGCCGCAGGGCGCGCGCGAGGATGCGCGCGAACGTGTGACCGCGCCGGCCAGCGACGAGGTGTCCCGCAAGACCTGGCTGCAGCCGACCGACGGAACCCCGCCCGATCTGTGGCTGGCGAGCCGGGAGGCCGGCCGAGATCTGCCGCCCGACGCTCCCGCCGTCGGTGACTGGCGCCGCCGTCTCGCTGATGCCGATGGCCGCTTCGGCGAAACGGACCGGATGATCGCCAATCGCGCCGTCCAGTTGCAGGCCATGCTCGGGGAGATCGGAATCGCGGAGAGCCCGCAGGAGATCATCGCCGGCTTTTCCGGCCTGACGGGAGAGGGTGCGCGCGCGGGCTTCAGCGATCTGTGCCAGCACTATTACAACCTCCGCGTCCAGGGCCTGTCCCGTGAGGCGAGCTTCGCCGCGCTGAAGGCCGACACGACACCGGGGAGCACGCCGTGATGGCTTTCGCGCCGGAACCCGCCGCCCGCTTCCGCCATCACCGCTCGCTGCGCTGGCAGGTGATGGCCGCGGTGATCGCCATCAATCTCTGTGCCGCGCTCATCGCTCTTGTGGTGGTGGTCGCCAATGCCCGGCGCGCGACGCAGGCCGAGATGCTGTCCTCGCTCGCCGTCACGGAACGGCTGGTGCAGGACAGTATCGAACGCGCGGTTGCTCAGGGCGCGGACGCCGATACGCTCGCGCGGCTGCCCCAGCATCTCGGCACCTTCCGCCATGTGCGCCTGCGTATCGAATCCGCCGATGGCCGTGTGGTCGACGTGCCGGCCAATCCGGACGGGCACGATCCCGTGGCCGACGACCGAGACGAGGTGCCGGGCTGGTTCGCCGCCCTCGTCACCGTGGCGCATACCGAGCGCGCCTTCCCGGTGGTGGTGGACGGGCGCACGCTCGGGCAGATCGTGGTGGCGGGCGAGGCCTCCGACGAGATCGAGGAAGTCTGGGAAGACATGTCCGCGCTCGCCCTGCTGGCGCTTGGCGTCAACCTCGCCATCCTCTGCGCGCTCTATGTCGTGCTCGGGCGGCTGCTCATGCCGCTCAGGACGCTGTCCGCCGGGCTCTCCGAGCTGGAGGCCGGGCGCTTCGAGCATCGCCTGCCCATGCCCAATGTGCGCGAATTCGCGGTGATCATCGACCGCTTCAACGCGCTGGGAGCCGCCTTGAAGCTGGCGCGGGACGACAATCTGCGGCTCAATGAGCGGCTGATCCGGGTGCAGGACGACGAACGCCGCGAGATCGCCTCGGAACTTCACGACGAGCTCGGCCCCTGCGTGTTCGGCCTGCGCGCCAATCTGGAGTCGCTCGGCCGGATTTCGGCTCAGGCCGAACCCGCGCTCGCCCGCCGCATCGGCGAACGCAGCGCCACCATGGTCGAGATCGTCGACCGGATTCAGGGGCTCAATCGCCGCCTGCTGCGCCGTATCCGGCCGATGGCGCTGGGCCATGTGCCGCTGGCGGCGGTCATCGCCGATCTCGTCGCGGATTTCGAGAACCACGCCCCGGACCGGCTGTTCCGGCTGACGCTCGAAGGGCTGGCGGAGCGTTATGGCGACTGTATCGACCTCACGGTCTATCGCTGCATCCAGGAAACCGTCACCAATGCCCTGCGCCATGGCGGCGCGCGGAACATCGCGATCGAGGCGCGGGGCGGGGACACGGAGATCGTGCTCGTCATCCTCGACGACGGTTCGGGCTTTGATCCCAACGCCGCGCGGGGTTTCGGGCTCATCGGCATCGAGGAGCGCATAAGCGTGCTCGGCGGTGCGTGGCGCATCCAGCCCAGTCCGCCGCGCGGCACCCGTGTGTCGATCACCATTCCCATATCCGCCGGCGAGACCGGCGCCCGCACCCAGGAAAGGGCTTCAGCCTGATGACCAGCGTCCTTGTCATCGACGACCATCCCATCGTGCTGCAGGGATGCCGCCGCCTGCTGGAAGACGCCGGCGTCGATCGGGTGATGGAGGCGGGAACCATCCTCGCGGGATATCGCCTGTTCCGCCGCGAGAAGCCGGACGTGGTGATCGTCGATCTTTCCCTGCACGGCAATGGCCTGAGCGGGCTGCTTCTGGTGCGCCGCCTGCGCGCGCAGAGCGCGCGGATGCCGATCCTGGTGTTTTCGATGCACGGCGATCCGGTCATCGCCAGCCGCGCGCTGGAAGCGGGGGCCAATGGCTATGTGCTGAAGGACACCTCTCCCGGCGCGCTGCTGGAGGCTTTCGACCGGATCCGGCGCGGCCAGCCCTATATCAGCCCGGACCTCGCGGTTCAGGTCGCGATGCTGGGCGCGCGGCGGGACACGCCTCTGGGCGATGTCACGCCCCGCGAATTGCAGACCTTGTCGCTGCTGGCCGAGGGCCGCGACTACACCCAGATCGCCGAGGAACTGGGGGTGAGCTACAAGACCGTCGCCAATAGCTGTTCGCAGCTGAAGGTGAAGCTCGACGCCGGCACCCTGCCGGAACTGGTGCGGCGGGCGATCCAGTATGTGTCGACGTCCCCGACGCAGATTCCGCGGGGACGGCGGTGACGCTGGCGACAAAGATACAGCTCAGGGTGCCGGTTCCGGCGTGATGATGACCGTGGCCGACATTCCCGACGCCAGGCGCACATTGGGCGGCAGATCGTCAAGGCGCACGCGTATGGGAATGCGCTGGGCAAGCCGTATCCAGGAGAATTGCGGGTCGACGCTCGCCAGCAGCCCGCGTGCGTCGTCGGGATTCGCGATCGCGCGCGCCATGCCTTCCACGACGCCGTCCAGCACGACATTGCCGGCCATCAGCTCGACCTGTGCCCGGGCTCCGTCCTGGATCAGCGGCAGTTTGGTCTCCATGAAGTAGCCGTAGACGTAGAAGGTGTCGGAATCGACCAGCGCGAGCACGCCATTGCCGGTGCTGGCGAAGTCGCCCTGAACCGCCGTCAGGTTGGTCACATGGCCGTTCACAGGAGCGTAGACCTTGCTGCGCCTCATGTTGATTTCGGCCACGACGAGGTTGGCCTGAGCCACCAGAAACGCGCCTTCCGCCTCGGCGGCAATCGTGTTCATGCGCTCGCCCGCCTCCCTTGAAAATCCCGGGCTGTTCTCGCGCTCAAGCGTCGCGTAGCGCTTCGCATCCGCTCGCGCCAGCTCAAGGGCCGCCTTCTTCATGGCGACATCGCCCTGCGCATGGTCGAGCGCCGCCCGGAAGCGCTCCTGATCGATCTCGAACAGCAGGTCGCCCTTCGCGACCAGCTGGTTGTCTTTCACATGGATCGCGCTGATCAGTCCGGATACGTCCGGCGCCACCTGGACGACATTGGCAAGCACGCGCGCATCGCGCGTCCAGGGACTGAGGGTGTAGTACGTCCAGAGCTGCCAGCCGATGACGGCGGCGACGGCTACGAGGACAGAGGTTACGGCGAAACGCAGCATGCCCGAGATCATCGTTGTGTCGCTCCTGTCACCAGCGGCAGCGCGAAGATCATCGCGCCGACGATGATCACATACAGGGCGGCGTCGACCAGCGGCCGATGCCAGACGAAACGGTAGAGGCCCGCCCAGTCCGCGAGCCGGCTGACCACCAGATACGGAACAAGAGCGGCCCCCGCCCACAGGACGACGGGTGGAAGATAGAAGCCGAACAGATCGACCGTGCGGAACAGTGGATCGGAAACCATGCGAATCTCAGTCCGTCAGTGCGAGTTTTAAGAAGCCCTGGTCGAGATGAAGGCGGTCGGACAGAAAGCGCAGGCTGGAAGCCGCCCGCAAGACGCAGCGTGCCGGGGGCGAACCCGCAACGGGCGCCAGCCGCTCAAGGGCGGCCGACATGCGTGATATCTCCGCCTCGGCTTCGTCGAAGGCCGCTTCCCGGCCGGCGCCCATCGTCGGCAGCTTTGCAAAGAAAGCGGCAAGACGGGAGAGGCCCGCTTTAATCGCCTCCCGGCCGGCCTCGGGCATATCCGGATCGGTTGCGGCACGGCGCAGCAGGCCGAGTTCGAGGGCACTGGACGCGCTTGCCAGCATGCCGCGCAGGAAGATGTCGTCAGTGCCGGCGCCGAGCTTCAGCCGCGGCAGGACGGCCGACAACAGGCCGATGATCGCGCGCGCCACGCGGCGCGGCCTCATCGTGCCGGTGGCCGCTTCCGGCAGGAGTTCCGCGATCGTGCGCCGGAAGACGTACCGGCGCGAGACCGCGGACGTGACCGGAATGAACCGTGCCGCCATGAGGCAGACGAACATGCCGAAGACGAGCCCGGAGCAGAAATTGGCGAAATCGAGCGGGTCCGGGTCATAGACGTTGGCCGTCGCGGCTGCGGCCACGAAATAGATGGTGAAGGTTCCCGCCGATTTGCCATAGCGCGGCGAACTGATCAGCAGCCCGAGGGGCACGAGCACGGCGAACAGGAACGCCGCGAGCATGGCGAACCCTTCCAGCCACGGGTAGACATACGCCATGACCGCATAGGCGCAGAAACACGCCGCCACCACGGCGCGGAAATAGGGCCAGCCGAGCTTTCCGGGATCGTCGGTGTTGACGCATTGATAGCTCATCAGAGCCAGCCCGGTGATGCCGGCGATGCCCTGATCCCATTCGGTCGCGTACCAGAACGCGCACAGGACCAACACCGCCAGCGCGACCCGGATGCCCTGCAGCAGCGCCTCGTGCCGCTCCACTCGTGCGGGGCGGGGCCGGCGCACGGCCTGCCGCCGGGAGCCCCTGCCGCGCGATCGTCCCGTGTCGAAGGTCGCATCGGCGATGATCGAGAGCGTGGAAAGCCCGCGCAGCAACTTGTTCGTGCGCCGGATGATCAGCAGCATGTCGGCAAGGGGCTCCAGAGGGAGGCTGCCCGCCATCGCCTCGACTTCGCTTTCCAGCGACGCCATGCGGCGCCGGGCAAGACACAGCTGCGACCGTGAAAAGCCGGGCTTGGCCGCCTCCACCCCGCCGCCTGCGAGGGCCTCCAGCGTGGCTATCGTCGCCTCCAGCGCCGCGTCAAGGCGGGCAAAGTCGACCTTGCCGGCCTCGTCTCCGGTGCGGAAGTCGGCGAGACGGAGATAGAGGCTGCGAGCAACGGCGAGAACCGAAAGCGTCTCTTCCACCGCGTCGCGCAAGGCGACGTCGTCCGCCCTGGTTTCCCGGCGTTCGAACACCGCATAGGAGCGCAGGGCGTCGAACTTGACGATCTTCGCCAGGAGATCGCGCCGCTGGGCCATGAAGGCGGGGAGCGGCAGTTCCGTCTTCAAGGCCGCCGCCGCATGGGCGGCAAGCTCCTTCAGGCTTTTAGCCAGAAGCCCGCGCAACTGGCCGCCGGCATAGATCGGCATCACCATGCTCGTTGCCGCCGTGGCGCATGCGATGCCGATCGAGATTTCCGTGGCGCGGTTCACGGCCACGGCCCATGCGCCATAAGGGGCCGCCGCGCCTTCGAAGATGACGAGCAGGCCGGTATATCCCGCCAGCATGAAGCCATAGGACGCAAAGTTCTTCATCAGCGTGGCGCCGTAATAGCAGACGAAGATCCACGCCGTGGCCGCCGCCACCAGCAGCACCGGAATCTGGGAGAACGCCTTGACGATCGCCAGCGCGCAGATCGCGGCGAGGATGGTTCCAAGCAGGCGAAACGCGCCTTTGGCCAGCGCCGCTCCGGCGGAGGTCTGGGGAAGCAGATAGACCGTCAGGATCGCCCATTGCGGTTCCGGGAGTTCCAGCCAGTACGCAATGGCGAGCGCGGCAATCGCCGCAATGGCGAGGCGCACCGAGACGACCAGATGGCGCCAGTCCGGATTTGCCGTGAAGGCGGGCCATGCGAGGGCCGTCAACCTAGTCGCCTTCTCGCCCAAGGCTCTGTCTTCCTTCACTTTCCGCGCCCGTCGACCGCTTGGCCACTTCGCTCAGAACGGCGCGGAACGCGTCGACGGCGGGATCGATCGCACCGAGATTGCCTTCGATGACATAGGTGAGTTTGCCAAGCGGCGGCAAATCCGCCGCTTCGGGAACCTCTTCCAGAACCATCTTTTTGAAGCTCTGTCCGATCGCTATGACGCCAAGGCCGGAGCGTGCGGCGGCGATGACGCCGAGCAGGTTGCTGCACTCGGCGACGTCGATCCAGGCGCGGCCTCGGGCGAGCAGCGCGCTCTCGGCGAGCGACCGTGTCAGGCTCGGCTTCAGGTAGGTTATGAGCGGCACCGGATCGGAAGGTTTCAATTCGAGGGATCGGTGCCCGATCCACACCAATTGCTCCTGCCAGAGCGCGCTTCCGCTCGAAGCGCCGTGGCTCTTGCCCAGAATGACGTCGACCTCATGCGAGCGCAGCACGTCTTGCAGATGCTCATTGCGGCCGGTGATGAACTTCAGGCCGAAATCCGGGAACTGCGCGCGGAAGATGCCGAGCACTTCCGGCAGTCGGGTTCGTGCAAACTCGTCCTCGATCCCGACCTTCAGCACACCCTTCAGTCCGGGCTGCGCGAGGCGCAGGCGCGCCTCCTCGGATATGGCCAGCATCGAGCGGGCGTAGATCAGCATCGCCTCGCCGTCGGCGGTGAGATTCACCTGCCGGGTGGTGCGGTGAATCAGCTTGCGATTGAGGCGCTTCTCAAGCCGGGCGATCCGCTGGCTGATGGTGGATTGCGACGTCCCGATGTCTTTGGCGGCGAGACTGAAGCTGCGCCTGGTCGCGACGACGTCGAATGCCCGCAACTCATCTGTCTCGATGAGACTGCCGTGTTCCTGCATGGGATGCCAGCCTGTGCGTTTCGCGTGTTGCCGATCCTTATGCATGACGGATCATGCGGGTGGCCAGCGTTACCGGCGGCAACCCGGCACTTATCGCGAGGATGGATAGATGCCCGGCGATTGCTTCGCCCTTTGGCTCGATCGCTTCAGAATCCGCTCAGGACCCGCAAATGGCGGTGCTCATGGCTGTGGCCGGTCGGGTGGGCATGCGAATGCCGCTCCTCGGCGATCGGGATCAGGCTGAGCGCGCCATGGAGCACGCCGCGTTCGGTGAACAGCGCCTCGGCATAGGCCGATACTTCGCCGACCCGCCCTCGCATCAGCATGACATCGATCGAGGTGGTGTGATCGAGCGGGGTCGACAGTACCGCAATCGTCTCGTCATGCCGGTCGAGCCGCCCCTGGGGGACACGGGTCGCGAGGTTGCGGACCGACTGGTCGATGGTGCAGCTGACGACGCCGAAACAGTGTGCCTCGGCCGGCGCCTCGCGGCGCGCGGACAGCCCGCGGCGCACCAGATCGCGTATCGCCTCCGACCGATTGGCGGCGCCGACGCTCTCCATATAGGCGTCGAGCGCGGCAGCGAGATCGTCGTCGATCGCAATGGTGGTCCGTTGCATGGCGAATAGCTCTCCCATCTCGCCCGAAGGATAGGCCGATGAAGAGTGCCGCACAATGAATCCATCCGGGAAGCCCTTGCCCGATCACGCGAAACGGGTAGTATGATATATCTCTAGGAATTTCATACGTGGAGTTTGCCGTGACCAGTCTTCCCGCCACTCTCGGGCGCTACGCCGCCTGTCTGATGCTCGGTTCGACGCCGGCACTCGCCCATTTTCAGGAGATCATCCCGTCCGCCGATGTTGTGCCGGAGGGCGGCAGCGTGACGGTCGAGATGGTCTTCACCCATCCGTTCGAGGGTGGTCCGGTGATGGAAATGAAGCGCCCCGTGCAGGTCGGCGTGCTCAAGGGCGGCAAGAAGACCGACCTCTCGGGCGCGATCACGGAGAAGCCCGTCGGGGGAACGACAGGGTGGACGCTGAGCCATGACGTAAGCGAGCCGGGCGCCGCGATCTTCTATGTCGAGCCCCAGCCCTATTTCGAGCCGGCCGAGAACAAGCAGATCATCCACTATGCCAAGGTGATCGTGGACGGCTTCGCGTCCGGCGAGGGATGGGATGACCTGGTGGGCCTGCCGGTCGAGATCCGTCCGCTGACCCGGCCGACCGGGCTGTGGACGGGAAACCAGTTCTCCGGCGTCGTGCTGAAGAAGGGCGAGCCGGTGCCGTTCGCCGAGATCGAGGTCGAGTTCATCAATGACGGTACGGTGAAGGCGCCGAACGATGCCTTCATCACCCAGGTGATCAAGGCCGATGCCAACGGCACCTTCTCCTATACCATGCCGCGCGGCGGCTGGTGGGGCTTTGCGGCGCTGGTCGAGGGCGACCAGCCGGGCAAGTCGCCGGATGGCAAGGATGTCGCGATCGAGGAGGGCGGCCTCATCTGGGTCAAGACGACCGATATGCCCGGCGCGAAGTAAGGACGTCCCATGGCCCACATCCCTGACGGACTGCTCTCCATGCCGGTGCTGCTCGGCGGTGCCGGCGTGGCGGCTGCGGGTGTGGGGCTCGGGCTGAGGCGGCTCGACGACCGTCTGATTCCGCGGGCCGGCATCCTCGCCGCCGCGGTGTTCGTCGGCTCGCTGGTCTCGATTCCCGTCGGCCCGTCCAGCGTCCATGTGCTGCTGAGCGGGCTGATGGGTCTCATGCTCGGCACCGCCACCTTTCCGGCCGTGCTGGTCATCCTGCTGCTGCAGACGCTGCTGTTCGGCTTCGGCGGGCTGACGACGCTGGGCGTCAACACGGTCAATATCGCGCTGCCGGGGGTGCTGTTCGCCCTGTTGCTCGGCCCGGCGATACGGCGCACCGGCCATGCCGCGACGCGGGCCGCGCTGGCCGGCCTCGTGGGCGCGCTGTCGGTAGCGGGCACCGGCGGTCTGGTAGCGCTGTCGCTCGCTCTCTCATCCTCGGACTACACGCCGGTCGCGAAGGTACTCATGGCCACCTATGTGCCGCTGATGATCGGCGAGGCGTTCGTCACCGCGACGATCGTGACCTTTCTCGCGCGCGTGCAGCCGGACGCGCTGCGGCCGGCAACCCCATGAAACGCGTCGCCCTCGCGCTGCTGCTCGCGCTCGCCACCGCCTCGCCGGCGAGCGCCCACAAGCTGAAGGTATTCGCCACTGTCGAGGGGCAGATGGTCCGGGGCTACGCCTTCTTCATCGGCGGCGGTCGCCCGGAAGGCAGCCCCTGGGTGGCGAAGGAGGCCGCCGGCACCGTCATCGCCTCCGGCACCACGGACGCCGAGGGACGCTTCGCCTTCACGCTGCCTGCCGCGATCGCGAGCGATGTGACCGTGACGGTCGACACGCAGGAGGCCCATATCGCCTCGGCGACGCTGGCGGCGAATCGGCTGGCCGGCGCTCCCTCGCTCGTTCCACCCGCCGCCGCGCCCGCCGCCGGCGCGGCCGATGTGGCCGCGGAGGACGCCCGGCTTGCCGCGCTGATCGCCGGCACGGTGCAAAAGGAGATCGAGCCGCTGCTGGAACGGCTGGAGGCGATGGACGCACGGCTGCGCTACACCGACATGATTTCCGGCGTATTCCTGATCATCGGCCTCGCCGGCATTGGTCTCTGGGCTCGGGGGAGGCGGCGCTGATCACCCCCGGCGATCCGCGGTTGCGCCTGGTCGCGGCGCTCATCGCCGTCGCGGCGATCTCTCTGCTGCACACGCTGCCGGTCGCCATGGCCGTGTTCTCGCTCACCGCCATCATCGCGGTGCTGCACCGGCCCGACCGCCGGCTCTGGCGCCGGCTTCTGCATGTCGAGGCGTTTATTCTGCTGCTGTTCGTCACGCTGCCCTTCACCATGGCGGGCCCCACCGTCGCCACCTTCGGGCCGCTTCATGTCAGCAGCACCGGGCTATGGCGCGCCACGCTCATCGCGTTCAAGGTATCGACCTCCGTGCTGATTCTGCTGGTTTTTCTCGGCGGGATGGAGCCGGAACGACTGGGCTCGACCCTTCGGGCGCTGCACGTGCCGGAGCGGCTCAGCCGGCTGTTCGTCATGACGGCGCGCTATGTCGCGCTGATCCGCGACGAGGCCCGCCGGCTGACCGAGACCATGCGCGCGCGCGGTTTCCGCCCGCGCTCGAACCGCCATACCTGGCGCAGCTACGGCCACCTGCTCGGCATGATATTGGTGCGCGCGCTTGAACGCGCCGAGCGGGTGGAGGAAGCCATGCTGTGCCGGGGCTATGCCGGGCACTATCCCTATTCGCCGCTGCCCGCGCCACGCCATCGCGACTGGGCCGCCTTCGTGTTGGTTTCCGGCGCCGCCATTCTCGCACTGACGGTCGATCGCCTATGAGCCCGTTTCTCGAACTCACCGACCTCACCGTCATGCGCGGCGGCACGACTGTGCTAACCGGCGTGGACCTCACGCTGTCGCGCGGCGAACGCCTCGCCTTGATCGGGCCGAACGGCGCTGGCAAGACGACGCTGCTGCGCAGCATCATCGGTCTGGAACCGATCGGCGGCGGCCGTATCCGGCTTTTCGGCGAGGACTGCACGACGGAGCGCGCATTCCGGAAATTCCGCCCGCGAATCGGCTTCCTGTTCCAGGACAGCGACGACCAGTTGTTCTGCCCCACCGTGCTCGAAGATGTGGCCTTCGGGCCGCTCAATCTCGGGCTCGGCGAGGCGGAGGCGCACCGGCAGGCGATGGCGGCACTCGACGGGCTCGGGATCGGCCATCTCGCGCCGCGCATCAATCACCGGCTCTCCGGCGGAGAAAAGCGGCTCGTGTGTCTCGCGGGTCTGCTCGCCATGAAGCCCGACGTGCTGATGCTTGATGAACCCACCAATGGCGTAGACGCGGAGAATGGCCGCCGGTTGCGGCAGGCGCTTCTCGACTATGCCGGGGCGCTGCTGCTGGTCTCGCACGATTCGCATTTCGTGGCGGAGCTGGCGACGGGCGCGATGGTCGTTCAACACGGCCGGCTGATGCCGGCAGAAATCCATGACCACGCTCATATTCACCAGCACCGCCACATACATCTGGAGCACGACTAGAACGAGTATAATGAATTTAGCTGGGAATTTTTGCTATCTGCAGCTCGATATTTTTCCGGCGGACGGTCACTTATTTAAGTTCGCGATAAATGGACGGCACAACTATTTGACACTGGTGCTGGCGTAAGGCTCTCTGTTATCTAAGGGGCGCGATCACGCAGATCGACCCGGCCTGCCCTTGGGGCACGGCCGGAGGACCGCGTTTGTCGAGGGATACGCTCATGCACTTCACGCCAAGGGAAATCGACAAGCTCCTGATCTACACGCTCGCGCAGGTGGCGCAGAAGCGGAAGGATCAGGGACTGAAGCTCAACCACCCGGAGACGGTGTCGCTGATCTCCGTCGCCGCGCTGGATGGCGCGCGCGCCGGCAAGACCGTCGAGGAGGTCATGGAGCTCGCCGGCAAGGCGATCACCCGCGATGACGTCATGGAAGGCGTCGTGGAGATGATCCCTTATGTGCAGGTCGAGGCCGTGTTCACCGACGGCAGCCGCCTCGTCACCGTGCACAATCCCATCAAGTAGCCGCGCGAGGGATGTCATCATGAGCAAAGACCAGAAGAAGGCGCCGGTCGGCGGGCTCGTCCTCGCGGAGGGCGACATCGAGATCAACGCCGGCTATCCGACCACGACGCTGAAGGTGCGCAACACCGGCGATCGTCCCATTCAGGTCGGGTCGCATTTCCATTTCTTTGAGGTGAACGCCTCGCTGGAATTCGACCGTGAACAGGCCTTCGGCAAGCGGCTGAACATCCCCGCCACCACGGCGCTGCGTTTCGAGCCGGGCGACGAGAAGGAGGTCGTGCTGGTTCCCTATCAGGGCAAGCAGCGTGTGCTGGGCTTCAATGGGCTCGTCAACGGCTGGGTGGGCGACGAGAACTATGACGATTACCGACCGCGCCTGACCGACGCTCTGGAGCGCGCGAAGCGCTATGGATTCAAGAGCAAGTCGTAGCGAGCCGCAACCTTCAGGTAATGGAGCTCTGAGATGGCAAAGATCTCGAGACAGCAATATTCGGACCTTTACGGCCCCACGACCGGCGACAAGATCCGGCTCGCCGACACCGATCTCTATATCGAGATCGAGAAAGATCTGCGCGTCTACGGTGAGGAGGCCGTCTATGGCGGCGGCAAGACGCTGCGCGACGGCATGGGTTACGACAATGAACTGACCAGCGCTGCCGGCGCCCCCGATCTTGTCATTACCAACGTCACCATCGTCGACGCCGTGCAAGGCGTCATCAAGGCGGATGTGGGCATCAAGAACGGGCTGGTCTGCGCCATCGGCAAAGCCGGCAACCCATCCACCATGTCCGGCGTCACGCCGGGTCTGGCGCTTGGGCCGGGCACGGACGCGATTTCCGGCGAGCATCTCATTCTGACGGCCGGCGGCATCGACGCGCACGTCCACTACATCTCGCCCCAGCAGGCCCTGGCCGCGCTGTCCAACGGCGTCACCACCGTGTTCGGCGGCGGCGTCGGCCCGACCGACGGCACCAACGGCACCACGATCACGCCCGGCACCTGGAACATCGAGATGATGCTCCGCTCGTTCGACGGCTGGCCGGTAAATGCCGGCGTGCTCGGCAAGGGCAATGGTTCGGCGCCGGTTCCGCTGGAAGAGCAGCTTCGCGCCGGCGCGGCGGGCTTCAAGATCCACGAGGACTGGGGTTCGACCCCCGCCGCGATCCGCAACGCGCTGACCGTCGCCGATAATTACGACGTTCAGGTCTGCATCCACACCGACACGCTCAACGAAGCCGGCTTCGTGGAAAACACGATCGCCGCCTTCGAGGGACGCACGATCCACACCTACCACACGGAAGGCGCCGGCGGCGGCCACGCACCGGACATCATCCGGGTGGCGGGGCTCTCGAACGTGATCCCCAGTTCCACCAACCCGACGCTGCCCTACGGGATCAATTCCCAGGCCGAATTGTTCGACATGACGATGATCTGTCACAATCTCAGCCCGAAGATCCCCACCGACGTCGCGTTCGCCGAGAGCCGGGTGCGCGCCGAAACCATCGCGGCTGAAAACGTGCTGCACGATCTCGGGGCGATCTCGATCCTCTCCAGCGATAGCCAGGCGATGGGACGGATCGGCGAGAACTGGACGCGCACCATCCAGACCGCCGATCTGATGAAGCAGCGTCTGGGCGCCTACAAGGGCGACACCTCGGGCAACGACAATGAGCGCGTCCTGCGCTTCGTCGCCAAGGTCACGATCAACCCCGCCATCGCGCAGGGCGTGGCCCATGTGATCGGGTCGGTCGAGGTCGGCAAGATGGCCGATCTGGTGCTCTGGGAGCCGGCCTTCTTCGGCGCCAAGCCGAAGATGGTCATCAAGGGCGGCATGATCTCCTGGGCGCTGATGGGCGATCCCAATGCTTCGCTGCCGACACCCCAGCCGGTGATCTACCGGCCGATGTTCGGCGCGATGGGCTCGGCGCTGCCCCGGACCCGCATCACGTTCACGTCGCACGCCGCCATCGAAGACGGGATCGTGGACCGCTACGAGCTGAAATCACAGGTCGTGCCGGTTTATGGGACGCGGACCATCACCAAGGGCTCGATGGTGCGGAACAACACGCTGCCGGTGATCGAGGTCAATCCGGAGACCTTTGCCGTGACGGTCGATGGCACCCATGCCACGATCGAGCCGGCGACCCGTCTCCCACTCAGCCAGCTCCATTTCTTCAGCTGAGCCTCGCATCGTCCTGTGGAGGGGCGCCCCCCTCCACATAAACTCGATGGCACGAAGCCGATGGACGTAATCGATATTCTGTGGGTGGGTCTGGGAGGCGGTGTCGGCTCCCTGCTGCGCTGGCAGGTGGGACGTCTCATCGAGCGGTGGGCCGGTGCCGCGTTCAAGGTCAGCACCTTGTTCATCAATGTCTCCGGCGCCTTCGTCATCGCCTACATCTCCTCATTGCTGGCCATGGGTTGGGAGGATCGCTTCGGCAGCGTCATCGCGTCGTTGGTGCTGACCGGCGTGCTGGGCGGTTACACGACCTTCAGCACCATGCAGCTCGACGCTGTCGAGATGGCCGAGGCCCGGCGCCATGTGCGGGCGATGCTCTATCTCGTCACGTCGGTCGGGCTGGGCCTTCTCGCCGCGGCGGCCGGCGTGATGCTGGCACGGGCATAGGAGAGGGAAGATGTGGCTGCCACCGATCATCGTCTTCGTGGGCGGAGGCCTCGGGGCGATCACCCGCGAACTGTCCATGCTGACGCTCGACCGCTACAGCGCGGCGTTTCCGGTCGACATCTTCGCGGCGAATATCCTCGCCTCGTTCCTGCTGGGGCTCGTCTTCGGCCTTCATCAGGCACGCCGCGCCTCGGACAATGTGACACTGCTGGTCTCGACCGGCTTTTGCGGCGGCATGTCCACCTTCTCGACCTTCATCTTCGGAGCCTATTCGGAGATGACGACCGGCCAACTGGGCCTTTCGCTCGTCTACATCCTTGCCAGTCTCGTCATCGGCTACTGCGCGACCTGGCTCGGCCTTCGGGCCGCGATGCAACTGCGTCGCGCCTGAGGCCACGTCTGTTTGGAGGCACATATGATTCTCGTCGAGAGCACGCTCGGCAATCTCAGCGATCCGCTCTGGCAGCAGCGGGCCGCGTCCGGCACGGTCGACCTGCTGGTGCTGGAGCAATGGGAGGCGCCGAAGAGCCGGCTGCGCAAGGCGAGCGGAGGCGGGATCGAGCTCGCCATCTCGCTGCCGCGCTCCGAGCACCTGCATGATGGCGATGTGCTGCATTACGATGAGGCGGCGAACATCATCGTCGCCGCCCGCATCGCGCTCAAGGACGTGCTGGTCATCGAGCTCGACGGCATCGAGAAGCTGTCGCCGGCCGAGATCCTGCGCACCTGTTTCGAACTGGGCCATGGTCTTGGCAACCAGCACTGGCCGGCGGTGATCAAGGACACCACCGTCTATGTGCCGCTTTCCGTCGATCAGAAGGTCATGGCGTCTGTCATGCGCACCCATGCTTTCGAGCATGTGAAGACGCATTTCGCGCCGGGCGCGGAAATCGCGGCGAAGCTGGAGGCCCGGGAGGTGCGCCTGCTTTTCGCCGGGGCCGACGCAACGCCGCACCACCATCATGGCGCGCATGACCATTCACATGACCACGATCACGGCGACCACCGTCATGATCACGCTCACGCTCATGAGCACGGGCATTCGCATGGCCACGATCATTCGCATTCCCACAGCCACGCTCACGCGCCGGTGAAGTGATGACCGATGACGGCGTGGGCAAGCGTGGCGGTTCCGCCGGAATGGTGCATCTGGCGCGCCTGCTGCAATTCTCGGATTCCACGCTTCCGATCGGGTCGTTCGCGTTCTCGAACGGGCTCGAATCCGCGTTGCAGACCGGCGTCGTCTCCGATCCCGAAAGCCTGCTGAAATATGTCGACCTCATCCTCAGCCAGACCGCGCGCATGGACGGCATCGCCCTTCTACACGCCCATCGCGCGGCGCTGGCGGGGGATTACGATGCCGTCCTTGAGGCCGACAGCGAGCTGTTCTGCCGACGCGTCGGCGAGGAGCAGCAGCTTATGCTCACCCGCACCGGCAAGAAGTTCGCCGAGCTGGTGCTGAAGATCATGCCGTCGCCGACGCTCGAACGCTGGCTCGGCGACATCAAGGCGAACGCGACGCCGGGCTGTCTTCCCATCGGCCAGGCGCTTGCGCTCGCCCATATGGGGGTCGACGAGGTCGAGGCCTTCGTCATGCACCAATACGGCATCGCTTCGATGATCCTGAGCGCTGCGCTGCGGCTCATGCGCATCGACCATCTCGTTACGCAGCGCATCCTGTTCACCGCGCAGGGGCGCGTCGAAGGCGACTATCTCGCCGTGCGCGACTTTTCGCTCGACGAGATGGCCTCGTTCGCACCCGTGTTCGACGTCCTCGTCGCGCACCATACGACCACCCATCTCCGCCTGTTCATGAACTGAACGCGGTATCGGCAAAGGAAGCGGTCCATGAAGAAGATCACACGCATCGGCATCGGCGGGCCGGTCGGCTCGGGCAAGACGGCCGTCATCGAGACCATCACCCCGCGACTGATCGACCTCGGCATCAAGCCGCTGATCATCACCAATGATGTGGTGACGACCGAGGACGCCAAGCAGGTGCGCCGCACGCTGAACGGCATTCTGGTCGAGGAGAAGATCGTCGGCGTCGAAACCGGGGCGTGCCCGCACACCGCCGTGCGCGAGGACCCGTCGATGAACATCGCGGCGGTCGAGGAACTGGAAGAGAAGTACCCCGACAGCGACGTGATCCTGATCGAATCCGGCGGCGACAACCTGACCCTGACCTTCAGCCCGGCGCTGGCGGATTTCTACATCTACGTGATCGATGTCGCCGCCGGCGACAAGATCCCGCGCAAGAACGGCGCTGGCGTCTGCCAGTCCGATATCCTTGTGATCAACAAGAAGGACCTCGCCCCCTATGTCGGCGCGAGCCTTGAGGTGATGGACCGGGATTCCAAGCTGATGCGCGGCAAGAAGCCGTTCATCTTCACCAACTGCAAGACGGGCGAGGGGATCGACGACCTCATCCGCCTCATCCTCGATATGGCGCTGTTCGACGTGAAGGTCACGCCGCCCGCGACGGTGGATGCCTAGAACATGACGCTCCACGAGCAACTCGGCCGCCTCGACGCGGCGCGCGAGCTCCGCGATTTCAAGTCCGAGCCTGCCCAGATGCGGGCGGCGGGACCGGGAAAGGTCGGCGAGTTGCGTCTGGGCTTTTCGCTGCGCCACGGGCGCTCGATCCTGCACGACCTCTATCGCGTGGCGCCGCTGCTCGTGCAGCAGGCGCTGTACTGGGACGAGGCGATGCCGGAACTGCCGATCTGCTCGATCATCTCGATCGGCGGCGGCATCCTGCAGGGCGACCGGTACAAGATCGACATCTCGGTGGGCGAGGGGGCCTGCGCCCACGTCACGACGCAGAGCGCCAACCGCGTCCACCGGATGGACGCGAACTACGCGTCCCAGCACCAGACGGTGACGTTGGAAGCCGGTTCCTATCTGGAGTATCTGCCCGATTTCACCATTCCCTACCGCGACTCCCGCTTCATCAACCAGACCGACATCGTGATCGCGGAGGACGCCACGCTGCTCTATGGCGAGATGATGCTGGCCGGCCGCAAGCATCATCATGCCGACGAGCGGTTTGGGCTCGATCTCCTCTCCGTCGCGGTGGCGGTCCGCCGGCCGGGCGGCCGCAAGCTGTTTGCCGAGAAGATCCTGATCGAGAAGGACGACACGTCGATCGATTACCCCGCTGTGATGCAGGGCTATGACGCCTTCGCCAACATCATGTGCTTGACGCCCCCGCCGGTCGCCGCCCGCATCAAGGAACGGTTCGAGACCCACTTCCCGAGCGAGGCGCCGCGGGCGATTTCCGGGGTCAGCCGCCTGCCCAATGATGCGGGCCTCATGCTGCGCGCGGTGGGCGTGGAAACCTATGACGTGCGCAACGAGGTGCGCCGGTTCTGGCGCATCGTCCGCGAGGAGGCGCGCGGCCGGACACTTCCTCAGGAATTTCTCTGGCGCTGACCGAAGGACCGCAGCCATGGCCAAGCAGAACAGCAATGTCGTCACCGACGTCCTGAAGGGAACCAGTCAGGTTTTCTTCATGGAAAACTCTGTCACGGGCATCCTGTTTTTCGTGGCCATGGCTTATGCCTCCTACGTTTCCGGCGTCTGGGCGACCACGATCGGCGCGGCGGTCGGCGTCGTCGTCGCGACGCTCACCGCAAGGCTGCTCGACTGCGACGAGGCGTCGGTCGCCTCGGGTCTGTTCGGGTTCAACGGTGTTCTTGTCGGCGCCGCCCTGCCGACCTTCATCGCCGCATCGCCGCAACTCTGGGTGTATGTGGTAGTCGGTTCCGCGGTGAGCACTGTGGTGACCGCCGCCTTCAGCGCGACGCTTACCGCCAAATGGGGCATTCCCGGCTCCACGGGCCCGTTCGTGCTCACCGGCTGGCTGATGGTCGCGGGGGCCTATTCCTTCGGCGGCCTGCACGTCACCGGCGACGCTCCCAGGCTCGCGACCGACTATGTGCAGGGGCTTTCGTCGATTCCGCAGCCGATCGAGCTGGTGCAGATCTTTTTCCGCAACATCGGGCAGGTCTATCTGCTGGGCGCCGAGGTTTCCGGCGCGATCATTCTCCTTGGCATCTTCATCGCCTCGATCCGAGCCGGCATCGCCGTCGTCGCCGGCTCGGTGATTGCCATGGTGGTATCGATCGGCATGGGCGCCGATCCGGCCGTGGTCAGCCAGGGGCTCTATGGCTTCAGCCCGGTGCTGACCGCGCTCGCCGTCGGCGTGATCTTCCTGGAAACGTCGCCGAAGGTTATCGCCTATGCGGTGCTCGCGACCGTCGCCACGGTTTTCGTGCAGGGCGCGCTCGACGTGATGGTGGCCCCTGCGGGCATTCCCTCGTTCACGGCGCCCTATGTGCTGACGATGTACCTCTTCATCGCCCCCAAGAAGCTCTTGGTGCCGCATCCGCACAAGCCGGTCGCGGGCCATATCGTCGGCCACGAGCATCGCAAGTCGGCCTCACCCGCGTCCAAGGCGGCGTGAGCTTGAGGCGAAGGTCGTGAAGACCGCTGGAATCGAGACGTCGGCCGGCTTGCCGCCGTCTCACGTTGCCGCCGCGCGCAGCGGGATGGGACTATCCCGGCGCGCATTTTTGAAAGGGTGATGCGATGCAAGCTATCAACGCGGGCGATACCGCCTTCATTCTCCTGTGCACCGCTTTGGTGTGCATGATGACCCCGGCGCTGGCGCTGTTTTATGGCGGCCTCGTCAAGCAGCGCGACATGCTGTCGATCATGATTCAGAACTTCGTCTGCATCGGGGTGGTCGGTCTGATCTGGGTGTTCGGCGGCTTCAGCCTCGCCTTTGGCCCGGACATTGGCGGCGTGATCGGCAACATCGTCCCCTATTTCGGCATGTACCATGTCGGCATAGATCCCAACCCGGAATATGCCCCGAGCGTGCCCTTCATCATGGTGTTTGCCTACCAGATGATGTTCGCCATCATCACGCCGGCACTCATGACCGGCGCCTTCGTCGGCCGCTTCCGCTTCGGCGCCTATCTCTGCTTCATCGCCCTGTGGACCATCATCGTCTACCTGCCGGCGGCACACTGGATCTGGGGCGGCGGCTTCCTCGCCAAGCTCGGCGTGGTGGACTTTGCCGGCGGCATCGTCATTCACACGGCGGCCGGTTTCTCGGCTCTGGCGACAGCGAAATATCTCGGCAAGCGCAAGCTCCCGGCCGGTGTGCGCGAATCCGAGCCGGCCAGCCTGCCGCTGGTGGCTCTGGGCGCCGGCCTTCTGTGGTTCGGCTGGTTCGGCTTTAACGCCGGCGGGGCCTATGCCGCCGATGCGCTCGCCGTCTATGCCTTCACCAACACCATGTTGGCCGGCTCCATCGCCATGCTGGTTTGGATGTTCTGGGAGTGGCGGGAGAACGGGCGCGCCTCTTTCTCCGGCGTTCTGGTCGGCGCGGTGACGGGTCTTGCGACCGTCACCCCGGCGGCGGGCTATGTCGAGCCGATGGCCGCGCTGGCGATCGGCGCGATCGGCGCGACCGCCTGCTATTACGCCAAATACGTGCAGCGCTGGCTTAAGGTCGACGACACGCTTGAGGTCTGGCGGGCACATGGTGTCGGCGGCATGACCGGCGCCATCCTGATCGGCTTCATGGCGAGCTCGCACATCAACGAGGTCGCCGCGAGCGTCCACCAGCTGGGCGTGCAGATTCTCGCCGTCGTCATCGTCGCGGCCTATGCCTCGGTGATAACCCTCATCCTTCTCAAGGTGCTGGATACTCTCGGCGTGCTGCGCGTCGCCGACGAGATCCAGATGGAAGGTCTCGACGAGCCGATGTACGGCGAGGACGCCTACAACCTCTGGGACATGGACCGTTCACTGCCGAAGTAGTCAAAGAGCCCGCACCGGCGCGCCAGATCGGCGCGCCGGTGCCACTCCATGGCGGCGCGCGCCGCTTCACAGATGCGCACAGGGAAACGCGACGAGCGCTCCCTCATGTTTTCGGATTACCCGGCGTCGGGATGCATCTCGTCCCAGACGGGCGCCATCGTCAGCGCCAATCGCTGGAACAGCCGGTAGCGCTTGTCATGGACGGCCTTGTAGTGGGTGGACGGTGTGAAGCTCTGCGCGGTCTTCACCATCCGGTCGACGCCCTGGCCGAGATCGGAAAACAGGCCGACGCCGACGCCTGCCGCGATCGCTGCGCCGAGCGCGCCGGTCTGGGTGCACAGGCTGGTGCGGATCGGGATGCCGAGAATGTCGGAGAACATCTGCGGCCAGATCCGGCTGCGCGCCGCCCCACCGGACAGCACCACATTCTCGAACCGCGCTCCGGCCGCCCTCAGCTTTTCGACATGCTGGCGATGGCCGAACACCACGCCTTCGAACAAGGCGTAGAGCAGATGCTCCTTATTGTGCCAGCCGGCGATGCCGTAAAAGCCGCCGCGCGCGCGGGCATTGCTGGAGTTGCCATAAATGAAGGGGTGAAACAGCGGCAGGTCCATGGAGGGCGAGACCTTCGCCACAAGCTCGCTGCAGGCCGAGGCGACCGTGCCGGTGCCCACCTCGATGCCGCTGCCGAATTCGCGGATGAACCATTCCAGATTGGCCGCCGAGGTCGCGCTCGCTTCCACGGCCATATAGCGGTTCTTCTCGATGATCGAGGTCATGAAGACCAGTTCGTCGAGGACGGGATCGTCGACCACTTCCTGATTGATGCTCCAGGTGCCGGCGACGATGGACGCCTGCCCGGTGGCGGAGACTCCGGAGCCGACCGCGCTCGCCACGATGTCGATCATGCCGGCCACGACCGGCGTGCCGACGGCAAGCCCGGTCGCCCGCGCGACGTCCTCGCGCACGCCGCCGACGATGTCGCAGCTTTCGCGCAGCGGCGGCAGCAGATGTTCGAGATCGCCGACGCCATAGGCTTCCAGCATCTCGCCATCATAGCGGCGCTGGGGAAAGCGGACGAGGCCGGCGACGGCGGCGTCCGAATAGTCGCCAGACAGTTGGCCGGTAAGAAAATGCGAGATCACGTCCTTGCACAGCAGTACCGCATGGGTGCGCGACATGATTTCGGGACGGCGCTCTGCAAGCCAGCGCATCAGCAGCGGGGTCTGCCCCGCCCAGGGCTGCTGGCGTGACCAGCGATGAATGGTCTCGGTCCTCTCGCCAAGCCGAGCCGCGATGGCTTCGGCGCGGCGGTCGATGGACTGGATTCCGAGCAGTCCATTGCCCTCGCGGTCGAGCAGATAGGCACCATTGCCGTGCCCGGCGGCCCCCACCGCCCGGATGCGGGCGGGATCGATACCGGATTTCGCGATACAGCCCCGGATCGCTTCCACGGTGAAGCGGCGAACTTCGTCGATGCTGCGCTCGGCCTGTCCCGGTTCGGGATAGGAGGTTGTGCCCGTGCGCTCCTCGACCGCAAATTCCTTGCCGTCGCTATCGAACAGCACGGCCTTGACCATGGTGTTTCCGGCGTCGATTCCGAGCAGATAGTCGCTCATGCGTCCTCCCAGAGCATAGGTGACGGACCGATGCGTGCCGGTCCGTCTTGTTCGTCGCTGGTCTGCCGATCAGGCCGCTTCGTAGATCGCGTTGGCGCGCTCCGCATCGGCACCGTCATGAATCATCGCCATCAGCGCCGCGACCACGCGGCTCGGATTGGCGTGCTGATAAACGTTGCGGCCATAGACCATGCCCGCCGCGCCCTGCTTCATCAGCACGGCCGACTTCTCGAACACCGCCTTGATCTCGCCCTTGCCGCCGCCACGCACCAGCACCGGCACGCGCGCCGCCTCGACGACCTTGTGGAAGTCTTCCGGGTCGTCGGTGGGATCGGCCTTGATGATGTCGGCGCCGATTTCCTGCGCGAGACGCACGAGGTTGACGATCTTGGTGGTGTCACCGTCAACGAGATAGCCGCCGCCCGCGCTCGGCGCCTTCAGCGCCAGGGGCTCGATCATCAGCGGCATGGCGAACTTCTCGCACTCGCGCCGCAGGCGGGCGACGTTCTCGATGCACTGCTTGAACATCTCCGGCTCGTCCGGGAACATGTAGATGTTCACCACCACGGCCGCCGCATCCATCTGCAGCGCGGCGAGGATCGGCTCCTCGGAGTTCTGCAGCGTCGCCCACATGTAGCGATGGCGGACGGTGTTGTAGCCGTTGGCGACGTCGGTGCGCATCACCAGCGCCGGCTTCTCCTTGCCGTCGACGTTCTGCAGCAGGTCGGCCTGGCCGTAATTGACCTGGATCGCGTCGGGACCGGCCTTGACGAGGTCCGCCATCACCTTCTCGATGTTTTCGAGACCGGGATAGAAGGTCGGCTCATTGGCGATGCCGTGGTCGATCGCTACGTCGAGACAGCCGCCGTTGCGAAACAGCCGGTTCATACGGACCTTGTAGCTACCACTCATGACACTCTCCTTTGATCTTGAAAGTCGCGCGCCGTCCGTCGCAACGAGACGGCATGGTCGCGGGCAAGCCGCGCGATGAAATTGTCGAGGTGCTGATCGCGCTCGGGCACGGACCAGCCCTTGAGACCGGCCAGAATGTCCGCCGCTTCCTCCGCGACCGTAATGTTGAGACGCCCGGTGATACCGATCGAGGTCCGGCGCAGCAGCAGGTCGGCCAGCGTCTCGACATCCTCGGAGACGGCGAGAGCGGCGAGTTCCTGACGGCTGTAGTCGGGAAGCCCGGCCAGGGGCGTATCGCCCGAGCGTGCGAGTTCCAGAGCGATGGTTCGCGCCTGCGTGCCGTAACGGGTCAGCAGCGCCTCGATGCGCGTCGCCGGCAGGGCGCTGTCGCGGGCGCATCGGGCGACCCACGCGGCCCGAGCCTCGCCAGGCGCGGGATAGTCCTTGCCGCCGCCGATGGCGAGATCGGTGGTCGAGGCGGTGCGCGGAAGCTTCAGCGCGGCGAGCACCTTGTCGGCGACCTGTTCGCCAAAGGCCCGGAACGTGGTCCATTTGCCGCCGACCATGCAGTAGATCGGGAACGGACGCTCCTCGGTCGCTGGCACGACGGGGGTGGAATGGTCCCGCGAGATGCGGCCCGCGACGCTGGCATCGCTGACCGGCAGGGGGCGGGTGCCGGCGAAGGTGTAGACGATCTCGTCGCGGCGGATCGACAGAGCCGGGAAGACCAGCTTCACCGACTGGAGGATATAGTCGACCTCGTCATCCTCGCAGCGCAGGCCGTCGGGGTCGGTGATCGGGATATCGGTGGAGCCGATCAGCACGCGGTCGAAATAGCGGAACAGGATGCAGACACGGCCTTCCTGGTTCTCGTAATAGACCATCTCGTCGCCGAGCGCGTCGTAGAGCCGGCGGTTGTCGACGATCAGATGCGAGCCCTTGGTGCCGCCGATCATGCGCTCCGGCGCCTTGGTGGGCGGGCTCAGCGCCTCGTTCGAGAAATCGATCCAGGCGCCGGTCGCGTTCACCACCACATCGGGGCGCAGCGTGAACGAGCGGCCGGTCATCGCGTCCACCAGCCGCACGCGCCCATCCTTCACCCCGGCCATGCGGACATGGTTCAGCGCCAGCGCCTTGGGATTGGCCGCCAGGGCATCGCGGACCATCTCGACACCGAGGCGCTCGGGCTGGCTGATCTGTCCGTCGTAATAGGTCGCGCTGCAGGCGATCTTCGGATTGAAATCCGGCCAGCGCCGGAAGGTGGCGGCGCGCGCGCTGAAGCGATGCTTCGGCATGGGGGAGGGCGCGGCGAAGATGTCATAGAGCGTCAGGCCGATCTTCACGATCACGCCGCCGCGCCGCGCCTTCTTCTCGGTCAGCCCGAGGAAGCGTTGAAGCGCGCTGGTAATGCCCGAGGTGTAGTCGAACAACGGAACGGTGGTCGGCAGTGGCGAGACGAAATGCGGGGCATTCGCCAGCAGCCGGTTGCGCTCCAGCAGGGATTCCCTGACCAGCTTGAATTCGCCGGTCTCCATGTAGCGCAGGCCGCCATGGATCATCCGCGACAGCGCGCCGCTCGCGGCCTCGCACCAGTCGCCCCGCTCGACCAGCACCACGTCGATCCCCTGGAGCGCGAGCTCGCGAAACGCCGAGATGCCGTTGATGCCGCCGCCGACCACGAGAACGCGGGTTCGCTCACGCTGGGCGAGGGCCTCCAGTCGGGAAGCGCGATTGTCCGGCTTTGCGGCCTGCGATGCGGTCATTGCCCGTCCTTCTCGTCGAGACGATCCAGAATCTCGACGGCTGTGTGTTCGTCCGTGGCCAGCGCCTTGAGGTAATTGCCGCGCAGGACACTGATGATGGGAGACACCTTGGCGCTGCCCGCCGCGACGCCGAGCGTCAGCGGGATGCGGGTCAGTTCGTCCGGCGTCATGCAGACCAGCTGGCGGTTCAGTGCATAGGGTGCGAGCTGGCCGGAACCGTCGAGCAGATGCGCCAGAAGCTCGGCTTCGGCGCGGGATTGTCGAATGGCGTCGATGTCGCCCGACGCCTCCGGCGTCAGGTCGAAATAGCTCGACCCGTCGGCATGGATCGACCCGACGCCGACCACGGCGATATCGGCATTGCGGGCGCGGTCCAGCGCCTCGATGCAGGAACGGATCTGCATCAGCGCGTCGCGTTCCGCCGGCGAGGCCGCGAACATCGGCACATGGATCTGGTAGGCCCGGCCGCCCAGCTTCATCGCCAGTTCCGAGGCGAGATGGTTGACGTCGGTATAGTGCTTGCCCTGCACGCCGCCGGTCGCGGGCACCACGCTGACGTCGAACTTCTGGTCAGTCTCCATCGCGTCGACCAGCGCACTCACGCCCTTGCCGCCGGTGACGCAGATGGTCTGGCCGTCGCGCAGATTCTCCAGCAGGAAAGACGCAGCCGCCTTGCCCGCTGCCTTGAGCCGGGAGGGATCGTCGAGCGTCGCGCTGGGCGCGGCGACGACTTCGCTCAGCCCGGTGCGCTGGACCAGACTGCCCGCCGCGTCGAAGGCGGATTGAAACGGGCTGCGGATCGAGATCTCGACCATGCCGAGATCCCGGCCCTGCTTGATGATGCGATTGACGCTCGCCACGGAGAGGTTGGTCTTCGTGGCGATGTCGATCTGCTTCATGCCCTCGATGAAGTGCATCGTGAGAATACGATGCATCCGTCGCACGGCATCGAAACTTTCGCGGTCGGGGGTACTCACTCGTTCATCCCTTATTTCGCGCGATAGCGGTTGAGGAGATGATCGAAGGATACGGCACCCAGCAGGATGATGCCCTTGATCATCTCCTGCCAATATGCGGAAACGTTGAGCAGGATCAGCGAGCTGCTGACGATGGAGAGCAGCGCGATTCCGAGCACGGCGCCGAAGATCGAGCCGGTGCCGCCCTTGAGGCTGGCGCCGCCGATCACCGCCGCGGCGATGACGTTCAGCTCCATGCCGATGCCGAAATTGGGCGTCGCCGAGCCGAGGCGGGCCATGTAGACGATGCCCGCGATACCGGCCAGCACCGAGCACAGCACGGTGACGAGGAACTTGACCTTGTCGACCTTCACACCGGAATAGGCCGCCGCCTTTTCGTTGCTGCCGGTATAGAACACCTGCCGGAAGGCAGTGGCGTTGCGCAGCAGGAAGTCGAATACCAGCGCGATCACCACGAACAGGATGATCACGAAGGGAATGTCGTAGACGCTGCCCTGGCCGATGAACTTGAATTCCTTCGGCAGGGAAAACAGCGACAGCGGCGAGCCATTGGTGATGACCATGCACAGGCCGCGCACGATCACCATTGCCGCCAGCGAGGCGATGAAGTGGCTGAGCCCGATGCGGGTAACGCACAGGCCCATGCCGACGCCCACCGCCGCCGCCGCTGCGATGCCGCCGAGGCTGGCGATCCACGGGTCCATGCCGCCGAGGAAAAGCTGGCCGGCCACCACCATCGACAGGCAGACCACTGCGCCTACCGACAGGTCGAGCCCCCCGACGATCAGCAGGATGGTCATGCCGACCACGACGATGCCCTCGATGGAGAAGGAGAGCAGCATGGTCTTGATGTTGGAGACGGTGAGGAAATAGGGCGAAGCAAAGCTCATCACCGTGAACAGGATCACGATGATGGCGAGCAGCCCGGCTTCGCGATGTCCGGTCAGCGAGACGAGAAACGAGCGCGCCGGGACGCCGGCGGTTTCGGTGGCGCTGCCGCTGGTGTGATGTCCGATGGCCATGGGTGTTCTCTCGATCCTTCAGGGCGTCAGGCGGCTGCGCAGGCTTGGGGTTGCAGGCCGGAGGCAAGGGTTATGATGTGCTCCTCGGTCATCAGCGGGCCGTCGGTGACCTCGCCGACGATACGCCCCTCGTGGACGACGAGGATGCGGTCGCAGAGGCCGATCAGCTCGGGCAGTTCCGAGGAAATGACGGCGATGCCGGTGCCGGAGGAGGCGAGCCCGCGCAGGATTTCGTAGATCTCGGCCTTGGCGCCGACATCGACGCCGCGTGTCGGTTCGTCGAGGAAGATCACCGACGGGTTGACCGACAGCATCCTGGCGATCGCCACCTTCTGCTGGTTGCCGCCCGAGAGCGAGGAGACCGGATCGGTGATCCGGCCGCGCTTCAATCCCACCTTGCGGCCGAGTGCATCGGCGAAATCGCGCTCGCGCGACTGGTCGATCAGACCGAGGCGCGAGACGAGCGAGGGGCGCAGCGCCGTCACATTCTGCGAAATCGGCAGATCGACGAACACGCCGGAGCCCTTGCGGTCCTCCGAGAGATAGACGATGCCGTTGCGGATGCTCTGGTCGTAGCTGCGCTGGGGCACCGTCACGCCATTGAGCGCGATCTCACCGCTGGAGCGGGCGCGCAGGCCGCACACCGCCTCGGCGATTTCGGTGCGTCCGGCGCCGATCAGCCCGGCGAAGCCAAGAATCTCGCCATGGCGCAGCTCGAAGGCGACGTCGTTGAAACGGTGGCCGTCGGACAGTGCTCCGACGGTGAGCACGGGGGGCTTGCCCGACAGGTCTTCCGCCTTGGGCGGGAACAGCCGCGACAGTTCGCGCCCGACCAGCCGGTTGACGACCACTTCCGGCGTCAGGTCGGCGATGGCGTCGGTGCTGACATGATTGCCGTCGCGCATCACGGTGATGCGGTCGCATAGCGCGAAGATTTCCGCCATGCGGTGGCTGATATAGACCAGCGACATGCCCTTGGCGCGCAGATCGCGCAGAATGCCGAACAGGCGCTGCGCTTCCGGCTCGGTGAGCGCGGCGGTGGGTTCGTCGAAGATCAGCACGCGGCAGTCGAGCGTGAGCGCCTTGGCGATCTCGACCAGCTGCTGCTGGGAAATGGAGAGGTCGCCGACCCGCGTATCGACCGGGATCGGCTGAAGCCGGTTCATCACCTCCTGCGCGCGGCGGCGCAGATCCTTGAAGTTCATGAACAGCTTGCCGCGGGTGGCGGTCACGCTCATGAACAGGTTCTCGGCGATGGAGAGGTCGGGGCAGAGTGCGATTTCCTGATGCACCAACCCGATGCCCAGCGATTGCGCCGCTGACGGGCTGGGGATCGACACCTCCTGCCCGTCGACGATGATGCGGCCGGAATCCGGCTGGAGGATGCCGTCGACAATGTTCATCAGTGTCGACTTGCCGGCGCCGTTCTCGCCCGCGAGCGCATGGATTTCACCCGCGCGCAGGTCGAACTGGGCGTTCTTGAGAGCCCGGACCGGGCGGAACGACTTGACGATGTTCTCAAGCCGCAGCCGCGGCACGGACGGTACGTCTATATCCATGTGAGCGTCCTCCTGGCGCCGGCGGATGGCCTATGGCGGGGGAGCATCCCGAAAGGGTGGGACCGATGCGGGATGCTCGCGGCCATGGCTCAGTTCTGCGCGGTCTTGCGACGGGCCTGATAGGCCGGCCAGCGGAAGTCGTCGGCGTTCTCCTTGGTGACGATGGCGAAGCCGTTATCGATCACCGGCATGGTGAACGGGTTGGCGCCGGTGCGCTTGTAGTCGTTCATCGGATCGATGAGATCGGGATGCGCGGCGAGGAACAGCGCCATGAAGCCCATATAGCCCTGCACGCCCTGGTTCGGGTTGATGGCGCCGAACATGTCGCCGGCCTTGATCAGGTCGAGCACCTTCTCGTTGACGTCGACGGTCATCACCTTGATGCCCTTGTTCAGCTCGACGGCGGCCTGCGCCGCGCCGATCGCCGAAGTGGCCTCCGGCATGAACACCGCGCCAAGGTTCGGGTTGGCCTGGGCGAGGCTGAGGACCGACTGATAGGCCTTGTTGGCGTCCTGGTTGGTCACGGCGCGGCCCACCAGCTTCATGTCGGGATAGGCGGCCTTCATGCGTTCGACGAAGGCAGTCACGCGGCGGTCGTGGTTGTCCTGGCCGGGATTTTCCAGCACCGCATATTCGCCCTTGCCGCCCATCGCCTTGGCGATGGCATCGGCCGCTGCCGCGCCTTCGCGGTGATTGTCGGAGGTCACGTAGGCGACGCGCGCGGAGTTCGGGCTATCGGCGGCAAAGGTAACGACCGGGATGCCGGCCTCATGGGCGCGCTGGATCGGCTCGATGAACGGATCGGCGTTCATCGGGTGCAGCAGGATGCCCTTGGGCTGGCGCGGCAGGATCTGCTCGAACGACATGAGCTGCTTGGTCACGTCATATTCCGGCGTGCCCGAGTACTCGGCCTTGCAGCCAAGCTGCTCGGCTGCCTGCTTGAACATCTCGAACACCGGCTGCCAGTATTCGATGCCGCTGACCATCACGTTCATGTAGTAGGTCTCGCCCGGCTCGCAGCGGAACTGCGGCTTGTCGGCGGCAGAGGCCGAGCCGCCGGCCAAAGGCAGCACGAGCGACGCGGCAAGAACGGCGCATTTCATCTTCATCAGGCATCTCCATGAGCAAGCAGACCCGTGGCAGCTCAAGGCCGCGTCAGGCGCATTTTTTCCATGGAAGCGGAGCTGGAGCCCGCAGGCGCCACGCGACACGCTTCCTCCCCAAGTCGCCTTTCGGGGATCCCGAAAGGAGCGTGAGAAATTTTTCACACGCTGATTTTTTTATCGCGAGGGCACGCTGGTGGAGAAAGCGGTCGATGTCAAGTCGGATCGAACCTCTTGGGTGTGGAGAGCCGGCAGCGGCGATCGGTCTTGCCCGCGCCGTCGAGCGACCGGCGCGCACGCCGCGCTACGGAACGAAGCGGCGCCGCTTACGTTCTTCGCTTGGGCTTGGGAGGACATTCCCATGGAGACGGACATGGCTGAGAAGACGCTCGATACCTTGTTCCACGAGACGCTCAAGGACATCTATTACGCTGAGCGCAAGATACTGAAAGCCTTGCCGAAAATGGCGCGCGGCGCGCAGTCGCCGGAGGTCAAGGCCGCTTTCGAGAAGCACCGCGACGAGACCGAAGTTCATGTCGAGCGCCTGCAGCAGGTGTTCGAGATGATCGGCAAGCGTGCGCAGGGCAAGACGTGCCCGGCGATCGACGGCATCCTTGAGGAAGGCGAAGAGATCCTGGAGGAGTTCAAGGGGCAGCCGGCGCTCGACGCCGGCCTCGCCGCGGCGGCGCAGGCGGTGGAGCATTACGAGATCAGCCGCTACGGCACGCTGAAGCGCTGGGCCCAGGTGCTCGGCATGAAGGACGCCGTGAAGCTGTTCGACACCACGCTGAAGGAAGAATCGATGACCGACGAGACGTTGTCGAAGCTCGCCGATCAGGTGGCCAACCAGAAGGCGCTGAAGGCCGCGTGAGGCGACGGGGCATCGGCGATGGCCGGTGCCCCTTCCTACGTGATCGGCGCGCGGTGAATGGCCGGGCCCTGATGGCACCGGTGGTCCGGACCCCGCTGATCAAGCCAAGGATTGCAAAGCTAGCGCCAGCATTCGAGCACGTGCTCCGTGCGCGCCACCTCGATCTGCTCGCTGAAGCGGCTGAGGTAGAGTTCCATCAGCGCGTCGTGTGTTTCATCGGACGAACTGCAGAGCGCATCCGCCACGAGAATAACCCGGAAGCCCCGGTCAATGGCGCCGAGCGCGGTGGCGAGGACGCAGACATCGGTCTCCCCGCCAGTGATGACGATCGTATCGACACCGGTGGGCGCCAGCAGTTCGTCGAGCCGGCCCTCCATCCAGGGTGAATAGACGCGCTTGTCGACCACGGCTGCCGGTGGAACGAAACGTTCCAGCGCTGGTATCAGCCGGATGGCGTCCATCCCAACTTCCTCCAGCGTGGTAGAGGCCCAGCGGCGGTAATAGCGCGCCCAGGCGCCGTGACCTTCGCCCGCCCGCGCCGCCGGGATGAACCTGGTAAAGACGGTGCGGGCCGGGCGATGGAGGCAGAGCGCGTCGATCGCCGGCACGACCCTTTCCAGCCACGGGACCGCCCAAGGGTATCCCGGACCGAACAGGCGCTGCATGTCCACACACAGATGCAGACAGCTGTCGCCGAGCGGTCCGTGGACGAGCCCTCGGGCGGCCATTACCAGCCTCCTCAGAGTTTGACGTTCTCTTCGCGTGCCCACAGGCGCAGCTTGCGGCATGTCTCGATGAAGCCTGCCACCGATGCGTTGCCATCGAGCGCAATGAGCCCTTCATCGGCATCGGGAACGACGCCGGCCTTGGCAAGGAGAGGCACGGCGGCGGGTGTAAAGCCGATGAACTTGCAGTGGGCGAAGGCATCCGCGATGAAGTCCCGCGCCGCCGCCTCGCCGACCAGCCGCTCGGCGCCTTCCGGCGAAAGCAGCAGCGCCACGGCGTCGAACAGCACCGAGGGACCGCCGTCGATCATGTGCTTGGCAACGACCTTGGTCCCGTCGGCGGTCTCCACGCCGCCGACCTTGGGCGCCACGAGTTCCATCACCGCGCCTTCCTTCTCGATGGCGGCCTGGAGTGCCTTCAGCAGCTTGCCGTCGCAGCCATTGCTCACCAGCACGCCGACCTTGCGGCCCTTGAAGCTCGCCGGGCCATTCTGGATGATACTGAGGGCAGGGGAGGCCGGCAGGTCGTCGCGCGGCGTCACCGCGGCGTCGGCGGGCTTGGGTACTTCCTCCATGCCGAGCTTGTCCGCCACGGCGGCGGCGAGCGCCTCGTCGATGTTGAGCAGATGCGCCACCATCCGCTCGCGGATCACCGGCTCCTCGACCTTGCTGAGCTCGAAGGTCAGCGCCATGGCGATGTGCTTCTGCTCCGTCACCGTCTGGCTGTTGAAGAACTGCCGGGCCTGGCTGTAGTGATCGGCGAAGCTCTCCGGCCGCAACCGCACCTTGGGCGCGTCGATCTCCTCGCGATACGAACGAAAGCCGCGGACGGGATCCTCACGCGGACCTTCGCCGCGCGAGTTGGGCTGGTAATTGGTGCGCCCCACGGGGTTGCGCATCGCCATGTGGCCGTCCTGCTGGAAATGCGCGAACGGACATTTCGGTGCGTTGATCGGGATATGGGTGAAGTTCGGGCTGCCGAGCCGCTTCAGCTGGGTGTCGAGATAGGAAAAGTTGCGCCCCTGAAGCAGCGGATCGTTCGAGAAATCGATGCCGGGCGGCACGTTCTGCGTCATGAAGGCGACCTGCTCGGTCTCCGCGAAGAAATTGTCCGGCATGCGATCGAGAACCAGCCGGCCAACCGGGATCGGCTTGAGGATTTCCTCGGGGATCAGCTTGGTCGGGTCGAGCACGTCGAAATCGAAGCTGTCGGCGAAATCCTGATCGAATAGCTGCACGCACAATTCCCATTCCGGGAAGTCGCCGGACTGGATGGCGTCCCACAGGTCGCGGCGGTGGAAGTCCGGGTCGGCGCCGTTGATCTTCACCGCCTCGTTCCACACCACCGATTGCAGGCCGAGCTTCGGCTTCCAGATGAACTTGACGAAGGTGGATTCATCCTTGGCGTTCAGGAAGCGGAAGGTGTGGACGCCGAACCCCTCCATGAAGCGGTAGGAGCGCGGGATCGCCCGGTCGGACATGACCCACATGATCATGTGCATGGATTCCGGGGTGAGCGAGATGAAGTCCCAGAAATTGTCATGGGCCGACTGGGCCTGCGGGAAGGCGCGGTCGGGTTCCGGCTTCACCGAGTGGATGACATCCGGAAACTTGATGGCGTCCTGGATGAAGAACACCGGAATGTTGTTGCCGACGAGGTCCCAGTTGCCTTCCTTGGTGTAGATCTTCACCGCAAAGCCGCGCACGTCGCGGGCGAGGTCGAAGGAGCCTTTCGCCCCGGCGACGGTGGAGAAGCGCACGAAGGCGGGGGTCTTCTCGCCGGCGCGCTGGAACAGGTCGGCGCGGGTATATTTGGCGAGCGATTCATAGGTCTCGAAATAGCCGTGCGCGCCATAGCCGCGCGCATGCACCACGCGTTCGGGAATGCGCTCGTGGTCGAAGTGGAACATCTTCTCGCGGAAGTGGAAATCCTCGATCAGGCTCGGGCCGCGAGCGCCGGCCTTCAGCGTGTTCTGGTCGTCCGCGACCGGGCCACCCTGTGCGGTGGTCAACACCGGCGTATCGCCATCGGCAATCTGGTGGAGTTCGCCGCCATCGCCCCGAAGCAGGGTCTGGTCGTGAATTCGTACGGCCGAACCGGCCGATCCCTTGGTCTTGCGTGCCATCGCCGTGCGCTCCCTAAGCGGCGGCGCCTACGGCCGCCTCGCAGCGCTAACCCCGCGAGGCCGGCTTTCGTTTCGTCGGAGAAGTCGCTTAAGCGATGTCCAGATGCAGGAACTGATTGAAGTCGCTGCCGACATAGTCGCCGAACGCCGCCCCGTTGACGAAGCCGCGTTGGCGATAGAGCCGCAGCGCCGGCTCGAAGGCCTCGCCGCTCCCGGTCTCCAAACTCAAGCGGCGAAGGCCCCGGTGCCGCGCGACATCGATGATGTGATCCAGCAGCAGGCGCCCCACGCCCTTGCGCAGATGATCGGGATGGGTCCGCATGGACTTCACTTCCCCCAGAGACGCATCGAGCTGCCTGAGCGCGCCGATCCCGCAAATCGCGTCACCGTCCCAGGCGCTCCACACGGTGATGTCAGGGCGCTTCAAGCCGCTGATGTCCAGCGCGAAGACCTGGCCCGGCGGGGAATTGCTGTGCATCCCGGCCAAGTGAATGCGCAGAAGGTCAAGCGTCTGAGCGCTTTTCAGATCGTCCTCGCGAATGTCCATTCGGAATCACTCCTCGCTCTTCTTCGACGTCTATCATGCCCGGCAAAAGGATGAGCGCGGCATCGGCCGTCGCGTGTCGAGAGGCGGTCGCAGGCCGCTCCTCCAGGACGCCGACCAATTTAGGTCGTGCCTGGCTTTCCCGCGGCTCATCGCGCCATCGTCTTCGGTAAAATTGTATACCGCGCCTGCAGGTGATTATCGGCAGAGGAATCGTGCGTGATCGGCCGGTTGGGACGTGAGGCGACAATCGACGCTGCCGGCCGCCTCGGCGTGTTCAGTCGGCGCTTCCGGCGGGCGGGCCGAGGGACATCGAGAGGGCGTCTTCCATCTCGCTGATGCTCGACAGGCAGAGATCGGCCAGCGGTGCCAGCGTCTCGCGGCTGCCGGTTCCGGTGAGCACACCGATCTTCCAGCCGGCGCCAGCGGCGCGGGCCATTTCCAGATCGTGGCGATTGTCGCCCACCACCGCGATTTCCGCCGGCGAGAGGCCGGTGCTGGCGGCGAAGGCCAGCACCATGCCGGGCTCCGGCTTGCTGCCGAAGCCGCTGTCATAGCCGATCACCGTGCGGACATGCGCGGCCAGCCCGAAGGTGCGCAGCGTGACGCGGATGGCGGCTTCGCTGTCGCTGCTGGCGATACCGAGCACCAGTCCGCGGGCGGTGAGACGGCCGAACAGCGCCGCGAGGTCGGTGACCGGCACGGCATGGGCGGCGGACTGCGTGAACAGTTCGTCGAGCTGCCGGGTGAGGCTCTCCACATCGAGGGGACTGCCGGCGTCGGCCCAGGCCCGCGCGATCTCGCGGGTGTTGCCGGCGGCGAGCAGGCTGTCCGCCCGCGTGCGCCCGCTTACCGGGTCCACCCCGCCGAGTTCGAGCAGCCGCGCGGCGAGCGCGTCGTCGCCCGCCCCGGCGAGGGTGGCCGCGGCGCGGTTGATCGCGCCCCAGGTCTTCTCATAGTCCAGCAGCGTGCCGTCCTTGTCGAACAGGATGGCCCGCAGGGCTCGCGCCTCGTTCATCGGATCAGCGTCACGTGTCGCGCGCCCGCCAGCACCAGCACCAGCCGCACCAGAAGCAGGCAGCCCACCACCGTCGCCATGATGCACACCGAGAAGGCCGCCGCCTGGTTCACCGCGCCGCGATCGGTGAGTTGCAGCACCGACACCGCCGCCACCTGCGTCGACGGGGTGATGAGGAAGATCACCGCCGAGAGCGAGACCATGGCGCGCATGAAATAGAACACCGCGATGCCGAGCAGCGTCGGCCAGATCAGCGGCAGCGTCACCTTCCACAGCGTGCGCAGCACCCCGGCGCCGAGCATGGTCGAGGCTTCATCGAAGCTGCTGCCGATCTGCGAGAGGCTGGTGGAGCTGATGAGAAACGCCTGGCTGTGATTGTAATAGACGTTCAGGACGATGATCAGGAAGAAGCCGCCATAGAGCACATGGAGCGGGTTCATCGGGTGGTTGAAGGTGAGGACATAGCCGAGCCCCAGTACCATGCCCGGCACCGCCGACGGCAGCACGGCGAGCAGCGACAGCGCGCCGGTGAAGGAGTTGCGGAACTTGTTGACGACGATGGCGGCCATGCCGGCCAGCACGACGCCGAGCAGGGCCGTCGCCAGCGCCACGCCGATGCTGTTCCACAGCGGCGCGATGCCGTTCTGCACGTCGAACTGGTAGTGCTTCAGCGTGAGCTGCATGTTGTAGGGCCACAGCCGCACGAAGCTGGCGAAGATCACCACCCCAACCACCGACATCATCAACGCCGCGACGATGTAGAGGTAGACGCCGAAGCCGACATCGCGCCGCCAGCTGGGACGGATGACCAGCGGGACAGATTGAGCCGTGAGCAGCGCGTGCTGGCGGCGGGTGAGGCGCTTTTCCAGCACCTTGGCAATCACCGCCGGCACCAGCAGCACCACGCCGATCACCGCGCCCAATCCGAACTGCGCCTGCCCGATGACCTGGTTGTAGATCTCGGTGGCCAGCACGTTGAAATCGCCGCCGATCACCATCGGGTTGCCGAAGTCGGTCATCACCAGCGTGAATACGACGAAGCCTGCTGCGGCGAGGCCGAAGCGTGTCGAGGGCAGCGTCACGGTGCGGAAGATGCGCAGTGGCCCGGCCCCCATCACCGTCGCGCTCTCGTAGAGCCGGCCATCGGCGATGGCGAGGGCGGCGGAGAGGATCAGGAAGGCATAGGGAAAGGCGTAGAGCAGATTGGCGATCGCCGTGCCCCAGAAGCCGTAAATCTCGATTCCCGCATCGAAGAAGCGATTGAGCGCGCCGTTGCGGCCGAGCAGCAGGATCATCCCCTGCGCCTGCACCAGCGAGGGCGCGAACAGCGGCATCAGCGCCACGAGGCGCAAAACGCTCTTGCCGTACACATTGGTGCGCTGCAGCCCATAGGCATAGAGATAGGCCAGCGACACCGAGAGCACGGTCGCCAGAGCCGACATGGCGACGCTGTTGCGCACCAGCTCCCAGAACCGGGCCGTCGACAGGGTCGCGGTGAAATTGCCGAGGCCGAAGCCGCTCGCCGTATCGAAGCTACGGGCGAGGATCGCCAGCAGCGGCAGCAGGAAGAACAGGACGAGGGGGATCGCCACCAGCGCGGTGAGCAGGCGAGAGATCAGTGCATCGCTCAACAGCCGCGCACGGGCGGCCGGGACCGCGTGGGTGCCGGAGGTCACCGTCATGCCAGCACCCGCAATGCATCGGCGGGCAAATGCAGCGATACCGCCTCGCCGGCGGCGGGCACGCGCGAGCGGCCGTGAAGTTCGGCGACCAGCGGCGCGCCGCCGGCGGCGGTGACGATGGAAACGCGGGTGAGATTGCCGAGGAAGGCCACATCGGCGATCCGCCCCGGCACGATGTTCTCGCCGCGCTCGTCCGGACCGCCGAGCACCACCTGCTCGGGCCGCAGGCCGAGGCTGACGGCGCTCGGGGAGGGGCCGCCGGCGAGCGCGAGCGGCACCTCGGCGAAGAGCGGCCGGCCGTCCGGTCCGGGTGTCACGTCGAGAATATTCATGCCGCCGATGAAGCTGGCGACGAACGGGGTGGCGGGGTTGTCGTAGAGTTCGCGCGGCGCGCCGGCCTGCTCGATCACGCCGCGGCTCATCACCACCACAAGGTCGCCCATGGCGAGCGCCTCCTCCTGGTCGTGGGTGACCATGATGGTGGTGATGCCGAGGCGGCGCTGCACGGCGCGGATTTCCACCCGCAGCTCTTCGCGCACCTTGGCGTCGAGAGCCGAGAGCGGCTCGTCGAGCAGCAGCAGCCCCGGATCGGGCGCCATGGCGCGGGCGAGCGCGACGCGCTGCTGCTGGCCGCCGGACAGCTGTGCCGGGAATTTCTGCGCATGCTCGGCCAGATGCACCAGCCTGAGCATGGCATCGACGCGCGGGCCGATATCGGCCTTGGGCCAGCGGCGGCATTCGAGCCCATAGGCGACGTTGCGCGCCGCGCTCATGTTCGGGAACAGCGAGTAGGACTGGAACACGATGCCGAAGTTCCTGTCCTTGGCGGGGGTGCGGATCAGATCCGTCCCGTTGAGCCGGATCTGGCCTTCATCGGCGGTCTCCAGCCCGGCAATGACCCGCAGAAGCGTGGTCTTGCCGCAGCCGGAGGGGCCGAGGAAGCAGACGAAGGTGCCGTTCGGCACGTCGAGGGAGACACGGTCGAGGGCTGTGATGCCCGCGAACCGTTTCGACACCTCCCGGATCGCCAGGCTCATGGCCGTGTCTCCTCGAAACCCGTTCTCAGCGTTCGAACTTCTTCTGCCAGGTCTCGATGATGCGCGGCCGCTCGCTCGCGGCAGCCGCGAAATCGACCGGGAACAGCACCTTGGAGACGTCTGCCGGCAGGCCCGCCTTGACGAAGCGTTCCGGCATGGTGCCGCCCGGCACGGTCACGATGGCCTTCCAGTTGTAGTAGGAGTTCGCGGCGTCCTTGCTCACCGTCCAGTCGAGAAAGCGCTTGGCGGCGTCCTTGTGCTTGGAGGTGGCGACCAGCGCATTGGCTTCCAGCTCGTTGCCGGCGCCTTCCGAGGCGATCACCATGGCGATCGGGTAGCCTTCCTCGATGTTCTTGATCGCGCGCAGCTCGAAGGAGGCGCCCACCGCATACTCGCCGGCGGAGGCGGCGTTGCAGGGCTTCGAACCCGACTTGATGTACTGCGCGACGTTCTTGTCGAGCTTTTCGAGAAAGGCCCAGCCCTTCTCCTCGCCCATCATCTGGAGCAGCGCGTCGACCTGAATGTAGCCGGTGCCAGAGCTGGCGGGGTTCGGCATCACCACCTCGCCCTTGAACTTCGGGTCGGTGAGGTCGGCCCATGAGGTCGGCATGGGCAGGCCCTTGGCGGCGAGCCGGTCCTTGTTCACGCAGAAGGCGGCCATGTAGCCGGTGACGGCGAACCATTTGCCGTCCTTGTCGCGGAAGCGCTCGGCGATGGCCTCGACGCCCTTCGGCTGGTAGGGCTCCAGCGTCGAACTGATGCGGGGATCGACCATCGATGTTACTGCGAAGCCCCAGAGCACGTCGTGCTGCGGATTTCCGGATTCAGCGATGATGCGCGCGGCGAGATCGCCGGTGGAGAGGCGCAGCATCTTCACGTCGATGTCGGGCAGCGCCTTCTTGGCTTCGGCGAGGAAGGCGGCGGCCTCGTCCTCCTCATAGGAGGTGTACACCGTGATGGTCTCTGCGGAGGCGGCGCCTCCGAGCAGGGTGAGAGTGGCTGCCGTCAGCAGCGTACGCACGGCCTTCATCGTCAGCATGGTCCCGCTCCGGTTTTTATTGGCTCAGCACTAAAAGTCCCATTTCGATCAAACGCGTACCAAAATGTCGCTTTTGCAACATTTTTGGAGGCTAGAATTGTTTGGCAGAACTGTAAAGTCCAACTTCGAGGCGGGCCACGCTCAGGAGATGTGCAACTGCACGCCGCTGCGGTCGATGAGCGCCTGCAGCGCGGCGCCGGGCTCGGCATCTGTTACGAAGGCCGAGACATCCGCCAGATTGCCCAGCTCCACCAGCGCGGCCCGGTCGAACTTGCTGCTGTCAGCCGCGAGAATGATCGAGCGCGCCCGGTCCATCGCCCGGCGCACCACGGCGACCTCGTTGTGGTCGTCATCGGACAGCCGCCCGTCCGCCTCGACGCCGGACACGGCGATGATCGCAACGTCGAAGCGGAAGCGGCTGATGAAATCCACCGAGCTCTCGCCGAACACCGACCCGTCGACATTGCGGACGAAGCCGCCGGGCACGGCGATGGTGAAGTCGGTGCGATCGGCCAGCAGCGTCGCGCCGCGCAGGCCGTAAGTGACGATCTTGAGGTTGGAGCGCGCCACCAGCGCCTCGGCCACGGTCTCGCAGGTGGTGCCGGTGTCGAGGAAGACCGAGGCGCCGTCGGGAATGAGCTCGGCGACACGCGCGGCGATGCGGCGCTTGGCCTCCACGCGCTCGACGCGGCGCTGGCGATAGGTCACGGCGTCGATGGCGGCCATGGAGATGGCGGCGCCGCCATGATAGCGGCGCAGCTTTCCGGCGGCGGAAAGCTCCGCGATGTCGCGCCGCACGGTCTGGGTGGTGATGTCGAAGCGCTCGGCGAGCTGCTCCACCGAGGCATAGCCGACCTGTTCGAGCAGCATCATCACCTCGTTCTGCCGCCGGCTCTTCTTGTCGCCCGGCGGCTCTTCATGTCGCGGGACGGGAGATGGGGACATGCTCATGAGATGGCGGCACCGGCTTCAGACGACCTGCACTCTTATTGGCCGGACGCCGCCGCCTTTCAAGAGCGGTCCCACGGCCCGCTTGTCGCGCGTCGGGGTTCCCGATGGGTCGCCGGAGCGGGATCAGGGAGAGGGCGGCGTCAGAACTTCACCACCAGCTCGGCGAGGATGGTGTTCTGGTTGGCGCTGCCGGCAATCTGGCCGGCATATTTCAGCGCCATCCGCGTGGTGTCGGACGGCGCATAGGTCAGCTCCAGCCCGAGCAGCGCGGCATCCTCGGCAATGGGCACGCCGCCCAGCGCGACCGCACTGGAGCCGGTGGCGAAAGCGACCGTGGTGGACGGCGTCACGTCGCCGAAGGCGTGCTGCCAGCCCAGCGTCCCGCCGAGCCACACGTCGTGGCCATTGACGGCAAGGGGCAGGCTGAAGCGCAGGCCGAGCGCGGAGTAGAGCGTATCCATGTCCGCGGTGGCGACATCGAGCGCCGCGCCGGTGCCGCTCTCCGCGAGATCGGCGCCATCGACACCGACATAGGCGAGGCCGGCGAAGGGCGTCAGGGTCAGCCGGTCGATTACGAGGTCGGAGCTAAGTTCGGCAAACGCCTGGAAGCTGTCGGCGTCATAGTCGCCCGCCGCGCCTGAGGCGTAGCCGGAAAAGGCGACGCTGCGGCTGACCGCGACATCGTGCCAGCCATAGGCGGCGCCGAGGGCGAGGCGGGCGGCGCCGAGGCTGCCGCCGGCATAGAGGCCGACATCGTAATTGTCGCTGTTCCCCGAGCCGTTGGCTTGCGAGAAGGAGGAGCGGCTGTAGCCGCCGACGAGGCCGGCGCGCCAGTCCTCGCCGATCGCCGTGTCGAGGCCGAACACCGCGCCGCCGATGGAGTTCGACACCGAGGCGGCATTGCCGTTCGAGGAGGTATCGCCCCAGCCGCCGAAGCCCTGCACCCAGAAGGACAGCGGTAGCCCGGCGGTCGTGGCGGTGGTCGGGCCGACGGCGGCGGGCTCGCCCGCGGCCTGGCGCAGGCGCGCACCGACGGCGTCGCGCAGATAAGCGGATTGCTGCTGGATCACGCTCTGTGTCGACGCGTAGATCTCACCCGACAGCGCCTGAAGCGCCGGCGTCGCGGTGATCGTGTTCAGCCCGGCGAGGGCGACCACGGCATCGCTCGCCGCGCTGGCGCTGTCGGCGGCGCGCGCCATGGCGAACTGGTTCGGCGTATGCGCGGCGTTTGTGAAGCTCACCGCGCTGCGGCCCATTGTCAGCTCCGCCGTGGTGGCGGAATAGCTCAGCTGCGGCCTGAGGAAAGGGAAGGCGGTGCCGGTCGCGCCGAAATCCGCCGCCTGAACCGACTGGAACTGGCCAATGAGCCCGCCCGCCGCGCTCAGAAGCGTGTAACGGCTACCGAGCACCGGCGTGCCTGGCCCATAGGGCATGATCGCGAGCGTGCCGGCGAGGGAGGCGGTGCCGCCGACGGCGAGGAGGTCGCTGCTGCCGGAAGCGCCGATTTCGGCGGCATAGGTCGCACCCGGCGCGAAGACGGCGTTGCCCAGCACGGTGAGCGTGCCGATGGAATTACCCGGCGCCACGGTACTGCCGCTGGCCGCCGCCACGGCGCCGATGGTGCCCGCGCCGGACAGATGTGTGCCGTCCAGCAGCAGCGTTGCCGGCAGCACGCCGTTCACGATGAGGCCGCCGCCGGACACAGTCATGATGCCGGAATAGAGATTGGTGCCCGATAGCGCGAGCATGCCGCCCGGCGCAATGGCGACGTCCATGGCGACGCTGCCGGACAGGGTGCCGGCAAAGGTTGCGTCGCCGGACACGGACAGTCCGGCATTGGTGCCAAAGGCGATGCTGCGGTCGGTGGTGAAGCCGGGGGCGGTGACGAGTTCGCCGGCCAGCAGCACGCCGCCGCCCGGTACGCCGAGAGCGGCGTCGCTGTCGGCATAGATCGTTCCGAGCAGCACGTTCTGCAGCGGCGCGAAGCCGATGCGTCCGCTTACCGCGTCATAGGCGACGACATAATAGCGGAACACGCCGGCGCCGGAATTGTAGCCCGGGGTGCCGCCATGGGCGGGATCATAGACATAGACGTTCTCGTTCAGCCTGGTGCCGGCGACATTGGTGAAGGACATCACGCCGGGAACGGTGATGGTGACGGCGGAGCCCGGGGTGACTTCCCCGCGCTGCTCGCCCGACGTGCCGGTCTCGAACGAGCCGAGCGTGGCGCCCGTGTCGAACACGGTGATAAAGCAGCCGGGCGAGCCGTTGTTCACCGAGAAGCAGGTGTTGATGGTCTTGGTGTTCCACGCGTTCAGCCCGGCCGGCTGGGTGCCGCCGGTATCGGGCTGAAATGGCGACCAGACGAAGCCGGCGGTGTTCTCAGGCGTCAGGCCGACGACGACATGCGGCGTCACGCCGGGATCGCCGAGATCGTTGGAGACGACGATGAAGCCGTTGCCGTACGTGCCGGCCAGCTGGGCGAACGGGTTGAACACCGCCGCCGGCTCGGCGGAATAGGCGACGCCCATCACGCCGTGCTGACCATCCGGCCAGCCGGGGCAGTCGCTGTCGTGCTTGCAGTCGATCTGCGTGACCGCGCCGACCGTGATCGCCCCGGTCGATAGCGCCACGCTGGCTTCGGGAAACGCAACCGGGGCGGAGACGTAATAGCCCTTCAGCTCGTTGCCGCTCGAATAGCCGTATTTGAAGCTGATCGGCTCGCCGCCGGACATGATGATCGTGCTGTCGGGACCGATGCGGTCGCGATGCAGGTACAGCCCGGTCGAGCCCGTATCCATCAGCACCCGGCTCGTCTCGCCGCCGCCGACGGCGACATAGATCTGGTTGCTGAAATGATGCGTGTCGGAGCCGGTATGCAGCGGGATGGTCGCGCTCTCCTGCGCCCGCGTGCCAGTTGGAAGCGCGAGCAGGGCTACCCCGGCGACGCCGCACAGCGCGGTAGAGCGCAGCAATGACGTTGCGCGCGTGACGGCGTCGCGCCCCGCCTCTCGTGACGAAACGACAGCAATGCTCATTGCCCAGCCCCCGCCGGTTCCGCTACCCCTGCGTTACCGACCGGAACAAACTACCGATGAGAGCGCCGGCTGCAAGTGGGCGCGCGTAATTCCATGTGTCCCCCGGTCGG
The DNA here is from genome assembly GCF_047501495.1 of Ancylobacter sp. G4_0304. Classification (NCBI taxonomy): domain Bacteria; kingdom Pseudomonadati; phylum Pseudomonadota; class Alphaproteobacteria; order Hyphomicrobiales; family Xanthobacteraceae; genus Ancylobacter; species Ancylobacter sp. G4_0304. Next base: position 169,428 of record NZ_JAZDRM010000002.1, read on the forward strand.
TGCGCATGCAACCGCCGTTTTCGCATCCGTGGGACTGTCTGCGTGCCGGGAAACGGGGCGCTTCGCCGTCACCGCGAGGCACTCTTGGAAAGGCCGCTGTGCGGTGGGTCGGCGAGGTCGGCTTGCCGCAGGGCGACGGCCGCCGTTGCCTCGGCGAGGATGTCCAGCGGGGCGGGCCGCGCCGGGAATCGAGCGGCGTTGGCGCCAAAGGACGCGGGATCCAGACCCGCCCGCTGCGCGGCATAGACCGACAGTCCGAAACCGCAGATCCGCCCCTGGCACAGGCCCATTCCGGCCCGCGTCCACATTTTCACGCCATGGGCGTCGCACCCGCCGTCCTGCAAGGCAGCGGCGACATCGTTCGCACGGACCTCCTCGCAGCGGCACAGCAGCGTTTCCGCGTCTGGAAGCTGGCCCAGCGCGGCGTAAGGCACGCGGAAGGCACGGCGCAGCGCTTTGGCGAAGCGGTCGGCACGGTCCGGATATGACGGTGGCGAATGCCCTGCGGCTCGATCGACGAAACGCGCCGCCGCCGCACCCGCGCGTGCGCCGCCCGCGAGGGCGGGACGTGCTCCGGCGACACCCGTGATCTCGCCGGCAGCAAACACGCCGGACACACTGGTCGCGCCGCTCGCCTCGTCGATGACGACATGGTGCCCGCCCGCGTTCCAGTCATGGCGCAACGAACAGCCGAGCAGGGCGGCGATTTCGACGGAAGGCCGAAAGCCGTACCCCACCAGCAAGGCGTCGATATCGTCGATCGTCTCCGGATCGTCGGCACCGAGCCGCCCGTCCTTGTCCAGAAAGGCGAAGCGGACGCGGCTCACATGGCCCTCGCCCATCGCCTCGGCGACGACGCGCCCGAAGCGAAACCGGGACCACAGCGGGGCCACAGCGCGGAGCAGGCCGGCCGCCTCGGTCCAGCGGGAGGGAAAGCGCAGCAATGTAGCGGCAAGGCGGAGCGGGGAGGGGCTCGCTTCCACCACGCGGACCACCTCGCAGCCGGCGTGGTGCAGCTGGGCGGCCACCACCAGAAGGAAGGGCCCGCAGCCGGCGAGAACCACGCGCTTTCCCGGCGTGATACCGTGCATCTTGATGAGACGCTGCGCGGCGCCGGGATTCATCACCCCCGGCAGGGTCCAGCCCGGAAAGGGCGAGGTGCGCTCATGCGCGCCTGTGGCCAGAACCAGCGCCTTTGCACGCACCACCAGAGCCCGCTCGCCCTGCCGGGCGAGCAGCGTCGTGGCCCCGTCCGCGCCGAAAACCTCGACGCGAGAACGGATGACGACGCCGCTCTCGCGCGCCTTTTCGATCAGCGCACGGCCCTGCGCCACCTGGCCGGCAGCCAGCCCCGACACCGGATGTGGCGGCTGCATGAAATATTGCCCGCCCGGCCGGTCGAACAGATCCAGCAGCACTACCTGTGCCCCGGCCTGGCGTGCCGCGAGAGCCGCCGAAAGCCCTGCCGGCCCGCCGCCGACGACGCAGATCTCGCTGTCGACGACCTCGGCGCTGCGCCCGGTCATGACGTCGCCCTTAGCTGCCGCGTAACGACCATGTCGGGCGCCACGGTGGTGAGGCAGGTCCGGGTCGGCACGCCGTCGACCAGTGCCACGCAATCGAAGCACACGCCCATGCCACAGAACAGACCGCGCGGCGCGCCGCTGGCGGTGTCACGCAGATGACCGACAAAGCGCTGGTGCAGCGTCGCGCCCAGATTGGCGCCCGCGGCAACGCGCACGCGCTGCCCGTCGATTTCGATGTCGATCGCGTCATCTGGGGCGGTCATGCGAAGGTCTCCCGTCCGGCCGAGAAGCGCTGCGGATCATAGGGGGTGGGATCGACCTCGCCGCTCCGCGCTTCCAATGCGGCCGTGATGATCTCGGCGATGACGGGCGCGCGCAGGAAGCCGGTCCCGTTGTCGCCGGCCGCCATATAGAGGCCGGTCGGGCCGATCGGCCCGGCGATGAAGCGGTCGTCGGGCGTCACCGCCTCAAAACGCACCCAGGAGCGCAGCACATCGATGCCGCGCAGGCCGGGGAACAGTCGCAACAGGGTCGTGATGGAATCGCTGACGAAGCGCAGATCGACCTGGGGAATGGCGTTCTGTGCGCCGGGCGCGGATTCGCCGCCTTCCAGCACCGTGTTGAACAGGATCTGGCCGGCTTCCGATTGCTGGATCTGGGTATAGCCGCCATGGACGCCGCCCTGTTCCGACTTGCAGGCGCCGACCACGCCGCGAATGGTCGGCGGCTGGGCGACGGTGGCAAGGCACTGCGCCTTGCGCGGAACGATGGGCAGCGACACACCGAGCGGTGCCACGAGGTCAGCGGCCCAGGGCCCCCCGGCGACCACCACCGCATCGGCAGGGATGGTGGCGTCGGCGGTGCGAACGCCGCACACGCGCTCGCCTCGCGTGTCGATGGCGAGCACGCTCTGGTGGTGGCGCAGCTGCGCACCGGCATCCATCGCCGCCCGGAGCAGCGTGCGTACGGAAAGGAACGGGTTCACCAGCGCGTCGTCGGGCGACCAGCTCGCCGCGAGGATGGACCCGGTGAGAGCCGGTTCGATCTCGCGCACCTGTGCCGCGGTGAGGAAGGAGGCAGAGAGACCGGCGGCGCGCTCCAGCGCGATCCAGCGTTCGGTGGTCGGGATGTCCGCTTCGTGGTCGATGAAGCGGATCTGGCCACAGCGCCGATAGTGAAACGCCCCGTGAAAACGTTGATCCCACAGCGCCCAGCGCTGGGTTGCCCAGATAAGCTGCGGCAGTTCGATCTCGGAATTCATGTGAGTGCCGAGACAGGCAAGGCTGGCGCCGGAGACCGCCGAGCCGGGTGACGCCCGCTCCAGAACGGTGACGCGCGCGCCCCGTTCCACGAGTGCAAGCGCCGTCGCGGCGCCGACGATACCGGCGCCGACCACGACGATATGGCGGGCCTCTAGGCCCATGTCATGGCCTTGAGCACGGCCGGCGCGGCGGCCCAGTAGCGCGTCACGGCGACCTGTGCGGGGTCGAGCGCCGGCGCGTGCCCGTCCACCTCTTCCATGGCCGCGAGCGCGCGACGGACATGATCGGGGTCCGGCACGGCGAAGCCCTGCTCAAGCGCAGGGCCGCTTGCCGCGAGGTCACGCATATGGCCGAGCTGCGTGCGGTGATGCGCGTCGCTCATATCCGGTCGCAGCTTGCGGCACAGAGCGACGGCCTGTTCGGGATCATGGAAGGCGAGCTGCCAGCCTTCGAGGAACAATTCGACCAGATCCTGGAGCAACGCGTCTTCCGGGCCGATCCAGTCCCGCCGCGCGATCAGCCCGTCCTTGAGCAGCGCGGCGCCGTAATCGGCCGGCTGGAACAACGTGACCTCGCTCAGCGGCAGGCCGCGATGCTCCATCTCGTGAAGCTCGTGATAGACCGTCATCTGGGCGCAATCGGCCTTGCCGTCGATGAGTGCCGCCACCGTGTCGGCGGTCGGCAGCCGGGTGACGCGCGCGGGGTCGAGCCCGGCCTTGCGCAGCATCCAGCGGAATTCGAGATCCTCGCCGCCCGGCCACACCGCCGCTGTGCGTCCGGCAAGGTCGGCGGGGGAGGCGATGCCGGCGTTCCTGCGCACCGGGTAGACCAGCGGGCTCGACTGCTGCACCGCCATGAGGAAGGCCAGCCGCTCGGGCGCCGCGCTTTCGACGAGATGCGCGGGGCTGGCGATCGCGAGATCGCAGGCGCCCTCCAGCAGGGCGGCCATGCCGCCCTGCGAGAAGTCGATCGGCTCGCAGGTAAGCGCGATGCCGCGTTTGCGCGCGAGGCCGCTGTGCTGGGCCAGCAGATAGCCGACGAACTGGGCCTGCGGATGCCAGAGCAGCCTCAGGCGGACCTCGCGCGACATGGATGCCTCCTCACTTCACCGGGCAGCTGATCTTCTTGTAGGCTTCCGGCGCCTTGTCCCAGAACGTGTTGGTGTAGCCTTCGACCAGCGCGATGGGCGCATCGATGATCTTGGCGTCCAGCAACACCTTCTGAACCCGCTCCCACGAGGCGGGATCGGTCTTGCCGAATTCCCCCTTGAGCGTGGGGCCGGCGCAGATGAGATCGCCCATGGCCTTGATTTGGGCCACCTGCGAGGGCTCGGTCAGCTCGCCATTGTACTTGACCACGATCTTGGCGGCGGCTTCCGGGTCCGACAGCGCGTCCTGCCAGCCGCGCAAGGTCGCGTCGACCATGGCCTGGACCTTCGCCGGCTCCTTCTTGATCATGTCCTCGGTGGCGAACACGCCGGTGTTGACGAAGGCGACGCCATAATCCTCGGGGTTGAGGAAGACGAGATCCTCCGGCTTGTAGCCCTCGGCGTAAACCAGCTGAAGCTCATTGTAGCGCGTGACCTGCATCACCTCGTACTGCTTGTTGAGCCACCCGACGATGTCGAAGCCCTGCGAGATGATGTTGACCTTGGACGGGTCGACATTGGCGGCGCGCAGCATCGCCATGAATTCCTGCTCGTCGCCGCCGAACCACAGGCCCACCGAATGGCCGGGCATGTCTTCGACCTTCTTGATGCCGGTGTCCTTGCGCGCGATGTAGGTGGTCGCGCTCTTCTGGCCGAGCTGGAGCACGGTGACCAGCGGCACGCCATTGGCGCGAGCGGTGATCACCTGGTTGGGATGCCCGATGCCGAAGGTGTCGGTGCCCTGCGCCACGGTGATGGCAGGCTTGAGATCAGGGCCGGCCGGAAGCAGCTTGAGATCGATTCCGGCCTCTTTGTAATAGCCCTTCTCATACGCGACGATCGGGCCGGCGAACTGGCCCTGCATCACCCATTCCAGACGCATCGTGTCTTCGGCCGCCGCAATTGCGGGGGTCATGAACAAGGCTGTCGCGACAGCGACGGCACGCTTCCAATTCGTCATGTTGCAATACCTCTGTCCGGCTTTATGGAGTTTCTCGCATCGAGCTGTGCCACGGGATGAGCCATCTCTCGATGGCCGCGACCAGCACGAAGAGGAAGATGCCCAGCAGGGCGGAGGCCAGCATGGCCGCCCACAATCGGGGCATGTTGAGAGTGCGGTAGGCGGTCATGATGACGAAGCCCAGCCCGCGATCGGACTGGATGAACTCCGCGACGATGGCGCCGATCACGCTGAAGGTGACGTTGAGCTTGAGGCCGACGAAGACATAAGGCAGGGCGCTCGGCAGGCGCATCTTGAAAAAGCGCTGGGCCGGCGTGGCGGCGGCGACGTGGAATACCTCCATCACCGTCCGGTCGTAGGATTGCAGCCCCTTCATCATGTTGAGGGCCAGCGGGAAGAATGACAGGAAAGCGGTAACCGCCACCTTGGCGGTGATGCCCGAACCGAACCACAGCATGATGATCGGCGCGATGGCGACCACCGGAATGGTGTTGGAGGCGATGACATAGGGCATCAGGCTGCGCGCCACGAGGCGCGAATAGGCGAAGATGATGCCGAGCAGCGCCCCGAACGCGGAGCCGATCACAAAGCCCGCCACCGCCTCGAAGGCCGTGATGGCGGTGTGATAGCCGAGCGAGGCATTGCCGGAGATGAATGCCGTCCAGATCCGGCTCGGCGCCGGGATGAAATAGGCGGGCACCCCCGTGATTTCGACCGCGACCTCCCAGACCACCAACAGAATGAGGGTCGTGATGGCGCAGGGCAGACCGGCGGCAAGAAGCTCGCCGAGGCGCGAGCGATCGAAGCGGGCGCGCTTACCGGCGATCGTCATGGAACCCCTCCGACAGCAGGCGCTCGCCGAGGCGGCACAGTTCGATGAAGCGATCGGTTTCGCGAACGTCCAGCCCGCGCGGATGCGGCAGGTCGACGTCGATGACATGGGTGATGCGGCCGGGCCGCGGTGTCATCACCACCACCTTGTCCGAGAGAAAGATCGCCTCCTGGATCGAGTGGGTGACAAACACCACCGTCATGGCCTCGCGTTCGGCGATCTGCGAGAGTTCGAGATTGAGGCGGTCGCGGGTAATCTGGTCGAGCGCGCCGAAGGGCTCGTCCATCAGCATGACCCGGGGCGAGGTCGACATGGCGCGGGCGATAGACGCGCGCTGGCGCATGCCGCCCGAAAGCTGGCGGGGCCACGAATTCTCGAACCCGGCAATGCCGACCATCTCCAGCAGCGCACGCGCCTTGGCGAGACGTTCCGCTTGCCCGACGCCCTGCAGCTCAAGCGGAAGCGCGACATTGGCGAGAATCCGCCGCCATTCGAGCAGGGCGGAATCCTGGAACACGAAGCCGATCTCGCGCCTCAGCCGGGCCTCGGCAGGCGGGCGCCCCGCAACCTGGACATGACCGGCGGAAGGGCAGATGAGATCGGCGGCGACGCGGAGCAGAGTGCTCTTGCCGCAGCCCGACGGGCCGATCAGTGAAACGAACTGCCCGGCCTCTATATCGAGGCTGACATTCTCCAACGCGGTCACGGGCGGCGTGCCGTGCTCGCCGGCGAAGACCACGTCGAGCCCGCGAAACGAGACGAGCGGTGAGCTGGTCGTGTCGGTCATCCGTAGCGCTTCCCACCGGCGAACCAATCGTCAAACGAGGGGGCGGTTCGGATCACCACACTGCGCTTGCGCATATAGCTTTCCAGGGCATCCCAGCCGTTCTCCTTGCCGTATCCACTCTCGCCATAGCCGCCCCAGATCGAGCGCGGGTCGTTCTTGTGATGGTCGTTCACCCAGATGACGCCGGCCCGCACCTGAAGCGCTACGCGATGAGCGCGCGCTACATCGCGGGTCCACACCGCGGCGCCGAGGGCATAGGGACTGTCATTGGCAAGGGCGAGTGCCTCCGCCTCGCTCTCGAAACGGGAGACGCAGACCACCGGGCCGAAGACCTCCTCGCGGAACAGCCGCATGCCCGGCGTGACATCCGCGAACAAAGTGGGCGGCACGAAAAAGCCCTCATCGAAGGGGGGCGGCAAGACCGGCCGCTCGCCGCCAGCCACGAGGCGAGCCCCCTCGGCCTTGGCGGTCTCGATATGCTCATACGCCCGCAGGCACGAATTCTGCGAGATCACCGGCCCGACATCGGTCGTCACATCGGCCGGGTCGCCGAGCTTCAGCTGCGCGATGCGGCGGCCGAAAGCGTCCAGAAAGCGCTCATAGATCGGCGCGGCGATGAGAAACCGCGTTGCCGACACGCAGGTCTGGCCCGCCGCGATGAAGGCCGAAAAAACAGCGCCCGCCGCCGCCTCCTGAATGTCGGCATCCTCGAACACGATCACCGGCGCCTTGCCGCCGAGTTCCAGCGTGCAGGGCACCAGGCGCTCGGCCGCCGCCGCGGCGACACGGCGGCCGGTGGTCGTGCCGCCGGTGAGATCGATGCGCTGCACGGAGGGATGGGCGCAGACCAATGCCCCGGCCTCGGCCCCACCGGTCACCACGCTGATAACACCGTCCGGCAGGCCGGCCTCATGGCACCATTGCGCGAAGATCAGCGTCGAGACCGGCGCAAGTTCCGAGGGCTTCACAAGGCAGGTGTTTCCCGCCGCAAGCGCCGCCGCGAACTTTTTGACGAGGATCAGGATCGGGTGGTTCCACGGCGTCAGCAGGGCGCACACGCCGAACGGCTCGCGATGGGTAAGCGTGACGATGTCGCCCTTCACCCGGTTGGATTCGCCTTCGAGGCCGAGCGCAATTGAGGCGAAATACTCGATCCATTCGGGGATGCGTCCCATCTGCGCGCGCATCTCCCGGATCGGGCGGCCGGTTATCGCCGATTCCAGCTCCGCGAGGTCGGGCACCCGCTGGCGGATCAGTGCGGCGAGAGCATGCAGGTGGCGGGCGCGCTCGAAGACATCGAGCCGGCTCCACCGCTCGAAGCCCTCCTGGGCGGCCTGCGCCGCGGCGGCAACATCCTCGGCATCGGCATCGGGCACCACGGCAAGCGGGGCACGGCTCGCGGGGCTGCGGATCTCCAACGTCTTCCTGCTATGAGCCGCGCGCCACGCCCCGCCATAGTGCAGGCCATAGACCGGGACATCCGTCGTGCCGGCAGGGGTCATGTCGCCAGTTCCTCGATATCGACGTTGCTGGCCTGCGCCAGCCATTCCACGGTCTCGGCGAGCAGTTGCGCGCCGGCGTGGAGATCGCCCGGCAGGGCACTTTCGGCTTCGTTGTGGCTGATCCCGTCCTTGCAGGGCACGAAGATCATCGCCGCGGGGCCGAGCCGCGCGAGATGGCGGGCGTCGTGCCCGGCGCCGGAAGCCATATGCTGGAAGCGCAGGCCGAGCGTCTCGGCGAAACCCGCCATCTTGTCCCGGAGGCGCGGTGCGAATGTCAGCGGTGGGTCATGGAGCAGCGGTTCGACCATGACGTCGCAGCGGCCCGCGTTCGCGCGGCTGATGTCGGCAATAGCGTCGCCCAGCGCCTGCAGCGTGGCGGCGTCGGGGTGCCGCAGATCAATCGAGAACACGACCCGGCTCGGCACCACCGAAGGCGCGTTGGGCGTCACCGTAAAGCGCCCGACGGTGAAACGGGTGATATCCTCGGGATCGCGGAAATGACGGGAAAGGGCGCTGACCACCTCAACCGCCGCCAGCAAAGCGTCCCGCCGGCTGGCATGGGGCTCGGTGCCGGCATGGGCCTCGGCACCGTCGATCGTCACGCGAAAGGTGCGTTTGCCCTGGATACCGGAGACGATGCCGATCGTGTTACCCGCGACTTCCAGCACCGGCCCCTGTTCGATATGCGGCTCGATATAGGCGGCAGGGCGAAAGCCGAGGGGCCGGCAGGGCAGGTCGTCCTCTGCCGCTGCGAGGGCGGCGAGCGCCTCCTTCACACGGATACCCTCGGCGTCGCGCAGCTCAAGGATCGGCTCCAGAGCCCGCGCACCCGCGAAAGCGGCCGAGCCCATCATGCCCGGCGCGAAGCGCGAGCCTTCTTCATTGGTCCACGCCACCACAATCACCGTGCGGCGCGGTGGCACGCCGGCGGCGACCAAGGCTTCCATGACCTCCAACGCTGCCAGAACGCCGAACACCCCGTCGAAGCGTCCACCGGTCGGCTGGCTGTCGAGATGGGAGCCGATGAGGATCGGCGCGAGATCGGGTTGGTCGCCGCGCAGCTCAAGGAACAGGTTCGCGATAGGATCGACGCTGGCGGCGAGGCCGATCGCGCGGCCCCAGTCGACGAGCTGGCGGCGGGCCTTCCCGTCAAGCGCCGAAAGCGCCGGCCGGTTGACGCCGGTCTGGCCGAAAGCGCCGATGCGAGCGAGCGCCATGTGGCGCGACCACAGGCGGTCCTGATCGACAAAAGCAGCGAGACGACCGGCCGTCTTCAGCATTAACGGGCTACCTCGTGCGCATGATCTGGGCGGGATTGGCGCGGGGGTCGCGAGGCCTCCAAGCGCCGGCTTCCACCATGGCGAAGAACTCCGCCAGTGCGGCGTTGAAAGCAGCCGGCTCTTCAAGGTTGAGGGTATGGCCGGCTTTCGGCATCACCATCAGCCCACAGGCGGGAATGACGCGCTTCAGGAAGATGCCGGGCTGAAGGCAGTGATCGTCTTCATCACCGGAGATCACGAGGGTCGGCACCGGCATCGCGCGGAAGCGGTCCTCCAGTGCATAGAGCGAGGGCCGGCGCGCCTGCACGCCGCGCATGGTGTTGGCGGCTCCGAGCGCCGAGTGCTCGCCAAGCTGGCGCTGGAATTCCGCCCAGCCGCGCGGGTCCTTGTTCTGGAACTGCACGCGCGAGGCGCCCTCGGCATAGGTGAGCGCGAACCGCTCGCTGCCCTGTTCCAGGAAATTGGCCGCCACGGCTTCCGAGACGCCCCTGAAATAGGCCTCGTGCTCGATCTCGGCGCCGTAACCCGTGCCGGCCGCTACCAGCGAGAGCGCCCGGTCGGGAAAATCGAGGCCGAAATGCAGGGCGGCGAAGCCCCCCATCGACAATCCGACGACATGGGCCTTGTCGATGCCGAGGCTGCTTAGCACATCGGCAATGTCCTCGGCCGCGCGGGACTGGGAATAGGCCGCCACATCCTCCGGCACGTCGGAGGGCGGATAGCCGCGCGCGCCGAAGGTGATGCAGCGATAGCGCCGGGAGAAGAACCGCATCTGCGGCTCCCAGCTGCGGTGATCGCCGCCGAACTCATGAACGAAGATGACCGGCAGACCGCTCCCGGCCTCCTCGACATGCAGCCTCACATTGTCGCCGGTAGTGATGATGGTCATCGTTCGCCCTCCCTCTCAGAACAGCTCGGCCGGCGCATTCATGCCGCGTGCTGCCTCGACGGCCGACGGCAGGGCAGCGCAGAATTCGTCGATCCAGAGGTCGGGCACGGTGACGCTGACCTTCACGAAGCGGTCGCCGAAGGCCTTGGTGTGGTAGCTGCCCTGGCGGATCTGAATGTTGTGCCGGTCCAGCGCCGCGACCAGCGCCTCGGGCCGGATGCCGGCGCCCTCACATTCGATGATCAGGAAGTTGCCGTTGGACGGAAAGACCGGCACGTGCAGACCTTCAATGGCCTCGGCCGCCTCGCGCACCCGCTGCTGGCTATGCTGCTGTTTGGCGAGCACCTCGCCGAACCACTCGCCTTTCACCTTCAGCCCGGCAATGGCGCCGCGCTGGGCGAGTATGCTGGAGCCGAGATTGTTCGGCGGCGCGACGGCGAGCCGTTCCATCACGTCGGGATGGGCGACCAGCGCTCCGACCCGCAGACCCGCGAAGCCCAGCCATTTCGAGAAGCTCCACACGGTGATGGTGCGTTCAGGATAGTGATGGGCAGCCAGATGATGGCCATAGGCGAAATCGCGATAGGTGCAGTCGTGGATGAGCCACGCTCCTGCGGCACGGGCGATCTCCGCGATCTCGGCGATTTCCTCCGCCGTGCAGCATGTGCCCAGCGGGTTGTTGGGATCGACGATGTAGATCACGCGGGTGCTGTCATCGATCGCCGCGCGAAGCCGTTCCGGCGCCAGACGATAGCCGTGCTCGGCGCCATAGATCGGAATCTGCACGACGGCCGCGCCCGCCTCCCGGGCGAACGCCATCGGCCATGCCCAGGTCGGATCGGTGGTCACGAGGGTGTCGCCGGGTCCGAGCAGGGTGCGGCAGACATGATAGAGGCCGGAGACGGCGCCATCTGTGATGAGTGCGGCGTGGCCGGGCAGGCCAAGATCCTCGATAACGCCGTGGCGCAGTTCCTCCAGTCCCAACGGGGGAGCGTACGCATGGAAGTGATCGCCGTCGATGCAGTCCACCATCGCCGCGCGCACGCTGGGGTGGGCGGGATAATGATTGGTGTTCTGCCCCATCCAGCGCAACGCGGCGTTGGCGACAAGCCGGTCGAAATGCTGGTTGCGCCGTTCGAACCGGTGCATGGCGTGCCCCTCGACGCTTAGATGATGGACCGGCGGGACGCGATGCCGCCGTCGATGGTGACGATGGTGCCGGTAATGTAGCCGGCGCGGGGTGATGCCAGGAATACCATCAGATCCGCGACCTCCTCGGCAGAGGCGGGCCGCTTGCCGGGATATTTGGCAAACAGCTCTTCCCAACGGCTTTCGTCGTCATACCAATCGACCGCGCGGCGCTTCATCAGCTTGATCATGCGATCTGTGGCCACCGGCCCGGGATTGACGCCCACCACTCGCACGCCATGGTCGAGGCTCACGCCACCCAGCGCGCGGGTGAAGGCCATCAGGCTCGCATTGGCCGAGGCGCCGGCGATGTAGTTGGCGTCCCAGTTCTCTCCGGAATTGCCGATGTCGTTCACGATCACGCCGTGGCCGCGTTCCTGCATGCGCGGATAGAGCAACCGGGTGAGGTAGATATAGCCATGAACCTTGAGGTCCCAACTGCGGCGCCAGAGCTCGTCGGTGACGGTCATTAGATCGCCCGGGGGGATGTCGCCGGCATTGTTGACGAGGATGTCGACGTCGCCGCAGCGGCGGCCGAGTTCATCCAGAACGGCGGTGTCGGAGAGGTCGCCGGGATGGATGGCGACCTCTACGCCGAACTCGCGCACGATGCGGTCCCGGTTCGCCTCAAGCTCGGCGGCAGAGCGCGCGGCGAGGTGCAGCGAGCAGCCCTCGGCCGCGAAGGACAGCGCCGTAGCGAGCCCGATGCCCTTGGACGCCCCGGTGATGAGGACGACCTTACCCTCCAGTCCCAGCTTCATATTCCAACCCCGCCATTCTCGGCCGCGTTTGGCATGCCCGTCAGTTGGTTTGGCATGCCAATAATTGATTTTGGCATGCCAAACTTTCACAACATCCTCTGTCCGTCAATCAGCATCAGGCTGGTCATGCCCCAGCGCTTCGCTTAGAACGATGAAAACTCAGGCAGCGGCGGGCGCGCCAGGGTGTGAGAAAAACCGGAGTTTGGCATACATGGATCGCGCGCCGGCACCGCTTGGCTTCGTTTCCCGTGCGGCGGAAATTGCCGATCTCCTTGAGGCGGATATCCTGCGTGGCGCCCGCAAGCCTGGCGACCGGCTGGACGAGCGCCAGCTGGCGGAAGAGTTCGACGTTTCCCGCACGCCGATCCGTGAAGCCATTCAACGCCTTGTTGCGAGCGGCCTCGTCACGGTGCGGGGCCGCAGCGGAGCGGTGGTGGCGGAGCTTTCCGTCGCCGAGCTTCTCGACGGGTTCACCGTCGTCGCCAATCTGGAAGCGCTGGCCGCCGCGCAGGCCGCGCGCCGCGCCATTCCCGAGCATCATCGCCAGTTGCAAGCCATTCACGAACGCTGCGTCGACGCCGCGCGCCGCTCGGACGTTCAGGCGTTTTTCGAAGCGAACAACGATTTCCACGGCATGATCGCGGAGGCGAGCCAGAATCGCGTGCTGCAGGAACTGCTACGTGCGGCGACGCTGAAAACCTCGGCCTACCGCCATTATGTGACCTATCGGCCGGGGCGGATGCCATCGTCCATCCCTGAGCATCAGGGTATTCTCGACGCCATCATTGCCGGGGATTCCATGCTCGCGAGCCAGCGCATGCAGGGGCATGTCGCCCTGCTCGGCGAGGATCTGACGGACTTCCTGCACTTCCTCCAGGCGACCAAGAGCGCCTAATTTTTCCTCGGATTGCATGAAAGATATGCAAGCCTCAAAAACTCGCAAAATCGACCGTATGTGCGTTTGACGCTTGGGAACGCCGCTGTTACGGTTTTGGCATACAACAGTTCTCTTTTGGCATACCTGCCGGCGCCCCTATCGCCAATCAGGTTCATTGCGGCTTCGCCTGCGGCGATGGCCGGGGAGGCTCTTATGCTGGACAGACGTGTACTCATGCAGGGTGCCGCCGGGCTCGCGATCGCGGGCCCCTTCGCGACCTTCTCCAGTGGGGCGAAAGCCGCCGGTTCGGCCGTCACCGTCGCCGAAAGCGAGGGGCATGGCTGGACGGTGGTCTATGTGGCCGACGGGGCAAAGCTCTGGGCTCCCAACGCGCTTGATGTCACCGTTGCGAAATTCACCGCCGGCCGGCTGGCGCTCGATGCCGCGCTCACCGGTGCGGCGAATTTCTGCACCACGACGCAAAGCCCCACACTGCTCGCCGCCATGCGTGGGCTGAAGCCGCGGATCGTCGCGGATTTCAGCCGCTCGGCCAAAGAGATGCTGGTCGCGGCCAACCGCAAGGCCGGCGTCACCAAGCCCTCGGATCTGAAGGGCAAGAAGGTGGCAACCCGGATCGGGTCGAGCGGCCACTTCTTTCTCAACCAATGGCTCAAGCTCCACGGCATGACCCTGGCCGATGTCGAGGTGGTCAACATGGCCGGCCCGGAAATGGTCACCAGCGTTGTGCGTGGCGACGTCGCTGCTTTTGCGTGGGATTGGCTGTCTGCGGTCGCAGCCCAGCGCCAGGCCGGCGACGATATCATCATCCTCGACCGCGAGGGCATCGAGGCCATTTGGCGCTCGCATCTCATCTTCGTCGCCAATGAAGAGACGGTGACCAAGAGTCCCGAACTCGTGGAAGCCGCGGTCAAGACGCTGTTCGACGCGGAGGCATTCATTGCCAAGGATCCGGCCGAGGCACGGCGGATCGTGGCGGCACGCACGGCGACCTCCGAGGAAGACACGCAGAAGGGCATCGATCTCATTGATATCGACGTCCGTGTCGATTCCCGCCTGATCGATGTGATGGTCGCCGAGGCCGAATGGGCCATCGCGCAGAACATCGCCCAGCCCTACAGCGGCGATCTGCGCCAGTTGTTCGCCAGCCTCATCTATACCGATGCCATGCGCAAACTGCGGCCGGACCGGGTGAAGCTCTGAACATGGCGCCGTCGACCGCAGTCGCGTCGGCCGCCGGAGGCGGCCCTGCCGCCTTCCCACCGCTGTCTTCGCAAGGGCACGGTGGGGGCGGAAGCGTGACGGTGAACGGCGTGTCGAAGCTCTATGCCTCTGCCGATGGCGAGCCGAGCTGGGCGCTGCTCAACGTCTCCCTCGACGTGCGGCCCGGCGAGTTCCTCTGCGCCATCGGCCCCAGCGGCTGCGGCAAGACCACGCTGCTCAACATGATGGCCGGCTTCATCCAGCCCACCCGTGGTACGGTTCTGTTCGACGGCGCGCCGATCGCCGGGCCGGGCCCCGGTCAGGGGGTGGTATTTCAGGACTATGCGCTGTTCCCTTGGCTGACGGCGCAACGCAACGTCGAGTTTGGCCTGCAGATGCGCGGCGTCGGCAAGGCGGAGCGTCGGGACCGCGCGCGAAAGAGCCTCGATATGGTCGGCTTGCTTGCGGCGGCGGATCGCTACCCGTTCGAACTTTCGGGCGGCATGCGCCAGCGTGTGGCGGTCGCGCGGGCGCTGGTGAACGAGCCGCGTATCCTGCTGATGGACGAGCCGTTTGCCGCGGTGGACGCCCTCACGCGGGTGACGCTGCAAACCGAACTGCTGCGCATCTGGCAGGAGATCGGCTTCACCGTGTTCTTCATCACCCACAATATCGAGGAGTCGGTGTTCCTCGGCGACCGCATCGTCGTGATGGCCTCGCGACCGGGCCGGATCGAGGCGGTCATCGACAACCCGCTGCCGCGACCCCGCAATCGCGGCGAGGCCGCTTTCGGGGCGCTGTACGCCCGCGTCAACGATGCGTTTCACCGGCAGGGGGCGTGATCATGGCGGCCGAAAAGCACGACGTGCCGCCGGCGGCGGTCAATGCCAACCTCACCGAACGCGAGAAGCTGGAGATCGAGGCCAGCTTCCGCAACGAGATCGTGGCCACGCGGCACCGGCGCCTGAGGCGCGGGCTGATGTTCAACCTGATCGGCGTGCTGATCTTCCTCGCGGTCTGGGAGGTGCTGCCGCGCATCGTGCCGGGGGTGAACACCCAGATGTTCCCACCGCCTTCGGGTGTTATCGCGACGCTCTATGGCATGCTCGCGGATGGCCAGCTTGCCGCGCACGCCTGGTCCAGCCTGAAGCGCGTGGCCGCCGGCTTCGTCATCGGCTCATCCGCCGGCATCCTTGTCGGGCTCTTCACCGGGCGCCTCGCCTTGCTGCAGAGCATGTCGGATCCGGTCCTGCACGGCCTGCGCTCCATTCCGGCCATCGCCTTCGTCCCGCTCGCCATCGTGTGGTTCGGCCTCGGGGAAACACCAAAGATCGCCCTCATTTCCTGGGGCACATTCTTTCCGGTCTGGATCAGCACCTTCATCGGCGTGCGCGACGTGCCCAAGCTTTATATCCAGTCGGCGCTGAGCCTCGGTGCCGGCCCTCTGAACGTTATGTTCCGCGTCGTGCTGCCTGCCGCGCTTCCCTTCGTTTTCGCGGGGCTACGCCATGCCACCGCCGTGGCCTTCGTCATCGTGGTGGCGGCCGAACTGGTCGGCGCGAGCAGCGGGCTCGGCTACCTCATCTCCTTCTCCCATCTGGTATTTCGCATCGACATGATGTTCGTCGGCCTGCTTGCGCTGGGCGTCCTCGGCTTCCTTGCAGATGCGGCTTTCGCCGCGTTGCTGCAGCGCCTGTTTCCCTGGTACCGGGCGGAGCGTTCCTGATGCGTGCGGGTCGCAACAAGGCTCCCATGCGGCGCGCCGTCATTGTCGGCGGCGGCGCGAACGGCACATGGATGAGCGTTCAGTTGGCACAGTTGCCGTCGATCGGCGAGATCATCGTCATCGATCGCGACGGCCGGTTCGGCCGCGGCGTCGCCTATTCTTCGACCGCCGATCATCATCGCATCAACGTGCCGGCCGAGCGCATGGGCGGCAGCAGCCCGGACGATTCCCTTGGCTTCGCGCAATGGCTGCTCCGGTTCGGGCATGCCGAACCAGCGAATTTTGCCGAGAGCTTCGTGCCGCGGCGGCTCTATGGAGACTATCTGCGCGCCCAGCTCGACGCTGTGATCGCGCAGGGCAGGGTCCATTTGCGGCAGGCGATGGTGCAGGCCATCGAGTGCCGAGACACCGGCCATGCCGTCCTCCTCGACACGGGCGAAGAGATCGAGGCCGACGTGGTGGTGCTGTGCCTTGGTAATCCACCTCCGGGACAGATCGCGCGCATGGTGCCCGGCCCGCGTCTCGTTCCCGATATCTGGCGGGCGGGTGCGCTGGAGGCCGTCCTCCCCGAAGGCGACGTTCTGGTGATCGGAACCGGCGCCACTGCGGTCGACGCGGTGCTCGAGATAGCCTCTCGCGGCGTCCGCGGCCGCATACGCATGGTGTCGCGCCACGGCCAGCTTCCGTTGATCGACGAGCCCTCGGCGGCATGCGAGGCGGTGACGGGTATTCCGGTCGATACGGTTCGCGGCATGATGCGCGGCCTGCGGGCCGCTGTGGAGGAGCACGGCGCCCGGGGAATCGGCTGGCAGGCCGTCGTCGATGCGTTTCGCGTGAACGCGGTCGATATCTGGCTCAATCTGCCGGATGCGGAGCGGCGCCGCTTCCTGCGTCACCTGCGTTCGCTCTGGATGGTGCACCGCCATCGCCTGGCGCCGGATGTCGCCCTTCGCCTTCAGCGCCTGAGGGATATCGGCCGGCTTGAGATCATTACCGCGCGGGTGCTGGGCGGCGAACCGACATCGGACGGCTATGCCGTGGAGCTTCATCACTCCGGCAGGCCACCGGACGCTTCGGAGATGCTGGAGGTCGATTGGGCTCTCAATTGCACGGGCCCCGACGAGAACTATGCGCGCAGTCGCGATCCGCTTGTCGCCTCGCTGCTCAAGGGCGGGCTCGCGCGGCCCGGACCGCTAGCGCTCGGGCTCGATTGCGATCTCCAGCAGCGGTTGGTGAACAGCGAGGGGAAGGCCGTTCCCGGCCTCTACCTGGTCGGTCCACCGAGCCGGGGACGGTTCTGGGAGGTCACCTCCGCGCCGAGCGGGCGTGACCAATGCGTGGCCGTCAGGCGCGATGTGGATGTCCTGCTGAAAGCGCTTGCGGAGACGTCTCGCTAAAATCTATTAATTCGATGTATTATTATACAGGAGAGATTCATGACCGCCGACCTTGTCTCGCATGCGCTGAGTCGCCGCTCTCTGCTCCAGCTCGGTGCGGCGGGCGCGCTGGCTTCGACCTTCCCGTTCGGCGGCGCTGTGGCGGCGCAGATGGACGCGACATTGGCCTATGGCAGCACGGGTTATACCTGGGCGCTGACCTTCGTGGCGGAGGCGCTCGGCACCTGGAAGCAAAACGGCGTCAATCTGAACGTCGTGGATTTCCCCACCGGCCGCGAATCCATGCAGGCGCTGCTCGCCGGCTCTGCCGATTTCTCGACCTCGACCGACACCCCCTTCATCTTTGCCGCTCTGCGCGGGCTGAAGCCTATCGTGCTGGTGAACTACAGCCGCTATTCGCGCGACATGAAGATCGTGGTCAGCAAGGCGAGCGGCATCGATCCGAACAATCCGGCGAGCCTCAAGGGCAAGAAGATCGCGACGCGCGTCGGCACCAGCGGCCAGTATATGCTGGCCAAATATCTCGAAATGGCGGGCCTTGGTCTGAACGATGTGACGGTCGTCGACCTGTCGCCGAACGACATGACGGTCGCGACCGTCCGCGGCGATGTCGACGGCTTCGCGTGGACCGGGCAGGCCGCCGTCATCGCGGAGAAGCAGTCCAATGGCGCCGTGGCGGTCATGACGCAGGAGGGGCTCGACAAGTATTTCCAGAGCCATCAGCTGCTACTCACCTCGGAAAAGGTGATCAAGGAAAAACCCGCCTTGCTTGACGCCGCCGTGAAGTCGCTTCTCGGCGCGGAGGACCGTATCGCGGCGGATCCAAATTGGGCTTCGCTGATCGCCGAGCGGGTGCGTGCG
The DNA here is from genome assembly GCF_047501495.1 of Ancylobacter sp. G4_0304. Classification (NCBI taxonomy): domain Bacteria; kingdom Pseudomonadati; phylum Pseudomonadota; class Alphaproteobacteria; order Hyphomicrobiales; family Xanthobacteraceae; genus Ancylobacter; species Ancylobacter sp. G4_0304. The sequence goes on from NZ_JAZDRM010000002.1 coordinate 187,645, forward strand.
CCTGCGCAGGAGATCACCGAGGCGACCAGCGTCTTCGAGTTCAAGATCGGCTTCGACGAACGCTTCCTTGACGATCTGGTGGCTCAGGCGGAATGGGCCATTGCCGCGGGCCTCGCCCAGCGCCCGGAGGGCGATCTTCGCGCGCTTCTGCGCGGCCTGATCTATGAAGGACCGGTCAAGGCCGTGAAGCCGGAACGGGTTACGATCTGACCGTGACCAGTCTTATTGAAGTGGAAGCCGTCTCGCAGATCTTCGAGACGCGTGAGGGCAAGGCGAACTGGGCGCTGTGGCAGGTGTCGCTTGAGATCGAGGCGGGCGAGTTCGTCTGCCTCATCGGCCCCTCCGGCTGCGGCAAGACCACACTCCTGCATCTCATCGCCGGCTTCATGAAGCCGTCCGAGGGCAGCGTACGCTTCGCCGGCGCCCCGGTCGGCGAGCCGGGCCCCGATCGCGGCGTGGTGTTCCAGGAATATGCGCTGTTTGGCTGGATGACCGCCCGGCAGAATGTCGAATTCGGCCTGCGCATGCGCGGCCTGGGCCGGGCGGAACGACGCGAGAAGGCCCGCGAGGCGCTGGCGCGCGTCGGCCTCGAACGGGCTCTCGACCGCTACCCGCACGAGCTTTCCGGCGGCATGCGCCAGCGTGTGGCCGTGGCGCGCGCACTGGTCAACGAGCCGCGCGTACTGCTGATGGACGAGCCCTTCGCCGCGGTGGATGCCATTACCCGGACTACGCTGCAGGACGATCTGGTCCGCCTTTGGCAGCAGACCGGGGTTTCCGTCGTCTTTGTTACCCACAATGTCGACGAGGCTGCTTTCCTCGCCCAGCGCGTCGTTGTGATGCGACCGCATCCCGGCAGTATCAAGCGCTCGATGAGCATCGATCTGCCCTATCCACGGCAGCGCTCTTCTGCCGAATTCGCGCAGCTCTACGCCCATCTCGGCGAGGCTTTGGGGGAATGACCATGGCAGTCGATACTTCCTCCGCCGAAACCGCGCATCGCGTTGAACTGGAAACCGCGTTCCTGGATGGCCGCCACCGCGCCCGGCGGCGGCTGTTCTTCGTGCGTGCCGGGCTCAATCTGTGCGGCGTCGCGCTGTTCCTGCTGGCCTGGGAAAGCGTTCCCTGGCTGTTCCCGAGCATCAACCGGGTGCTGTTCCCCACGCCTTCGGTGGTGTTCGCGACCTTCTGGCCGATGCTGATCTCCGGCGAGATCCCGACGAATATTAGTGTCAGCGTGCGCCGCGCCGCCACCGGCTTTCTGCTGGCAACCGTGCTGGGCATCGCGGCGGGCGTCTTCACCGCACGTTCGCGCCTGACCGAATACCTCACCGAGCCGCTTCTGCACGGTTTCCGGTCGGTACCGGTGATCGCGCTCGTGCCACTGTCGGTGCTGTGGTTCGGCATCGGCGAAGGCGCCAAGGTCGCGCTGGTGGCAACCGGCGCGTTTTTTCCGATCTGGATCGCCACCTTCATCGGCGTGCGCGACGTCAACCTCGTCTATCTCCGTTCGGCGGCGTGCCTCGGCGCGGGCCGGCTGGCAACCATGTTTCTCGTGGTGCTGCCGGCCGCGCTACCGCTCATCCTCGCCGGCCTGCGGCAGGCCATGGCGATTTCGCTCATCGTGCTCGTGGCCGCCGAACTGTCGGGCGCCACCTCGGGCGTCGCTTATATGATGTCGATGGGCCACCAGTTGTTTCGCGTCGACATCATGTTTATCGGCCTGATGCTCCTTGGCACGCTCGGCTTCGCGTTCGACCGGCTGTTCGTGTGGCTGACCCGCCGCCTCTTCCCCTGGTACGTCAATTGAGCCTCGCGCGATGAGCGACCCCGCCGATCTGATCCTGCATAACGGCAATATCCTCACCTTCGATCCCGCGCGCCCGTCAGTCCGCGCGCTGGCGATCCGGGGGGGCAGGATCGTGGCGAGCGGGGGCGACGACATCCTCGAAGGCTGGGCGGGAGCCCAGACCCGGCGGATCGACCTCGACGGCCGTTTCGTCATGCCGGGCTTCAACGACACCCATGCCCATATGGAGCGGGAGGGGTTGAAGCTTCAGCGCCTCTCGCTCTCCGGCGCTGCCTCGGTGGCCGAAATCCTGGCGCGGATCGCCGCCGCCGCCCGGGCGACGGCACCCGGCGAGTGGATCGTCACCATGCCGGTGGGCGAGCCTCCCCACTATTTCGATGCTGTCGCCGGCCTGACCGAGCGTCGCATGCCGACCCGCGACGAACTCGATCGCGTGGCCCCGGACAATCCTGTCTATATCCCCGGTCATTTCGGAAATTGGGGCGTGCCGCCTGGCCACACGGCGCTCAATTCGCGGGCGTTGGCCCTTAACGGGCTGAACCGCCACAGCTGCCCGCGTTGCCGGGGGGTGGATTTCGTCTGCGACGAGGTCACCGGAGATCCGACCGGCGCGATCATCGAGCATAATGGCCGCCCCACCGTCGAATTCGATATGCTCCCCGCCGTGCCACGCTTCGATTTCGAGGCGCGGCTGGAAGGTCTGCGGCGTTCCATCGCTCTCTACCACGCCTGCGGCACGACCAGCGTTTATGAAGGTCACGGCTCCGCGCCCGAAACCATTTCCGTCTATCGGGCGCTGTGGGAGCGCGGCGAGCTGACGATGCGTACCGGGCTTTGCGTCAGCCCAAGCTGGTCGAGCGTCGCCGAGGCCAGGCGCGTGATGCGCGATTGGCTGGCCTATGCGCGGGGCAAGGGATTGGGCGATCCATGGCTCAACATTTCCGGGGTTCACATCGCTTATGGCGGCGATCCCATCGTGGCCGAGCTGGCGCGCGCCGATCTACCGAATACCGGCTGGTCCGGCTTCGTCGAACAGGCCTACACACGTGAGGAATTTCGCGAGGTGTGCTTCCTCGCGGCGGAGCACGACCTGCGCCTCAACACCATCGTTTCCGATCAGCTGCACGAAATCGTGCCGGTGCTTCTGGCCATCAACGAGCGCTATCCGCTCGCGGGAAAGCGATGGGTGATCCAGCATGTGGCGCGCGCGCGAATGGAGGATCTCCAGGCGCTGAGGGCGCTCGGCGTGATCGTCACCACCATCCCGACCTATTTCCTCTGGAAAGGCGGTCATGCCTATCTCGCCGAGCCGGATGGCGGCGATCTGGTCGTTCCCCATCGCCACATGCTCGATTTGGACCTGCCGCTCTCGATTGCGACCGACAACATCCCCTACGATCCGTTCTTCACGCTCTGGGTGACGATGGCACGGCAGGAGCGCAAGACGGGCCGAACAATCGGCCCTGGCCAAAGGCTGGACGTCGAAACGGCGCTGCGATTGTTTACAGTCGCCGGTGCTCAGCTCACCTTCGACGAGACGTGGAAGGGACCCCTCGCGCCCGGCTTTGCCGCGGATCTCGCCGTTCTGTCAAACGATCCCCGAGTCCTCGCCCCCGAAGAGATTCGACAACTCCGGTGCGAGATGACGCTGGTCAACGGAAGTCTCGTGCATGGTGTCGGCGAGATCTAGGTGGGGTTAACTTCTGAGTAGATTGCTTTAGGCGACCATCGACGTCGCGCCGACCGAGCATCCAAGCACATGCCTTGCCCTCGGAAAGACAACCGTGGATTCAGCACGCTCATCGCGAAATTCTCCGCGCTTTTTATGTGCTCAGCACCGTCCCTTAGCATTCCAGCATACTGTCAATGCGCCAGCCGCCGACACTGGATCGTTTCGGTCCGCTTGTTTGGGCAGTTCGAGTCCTGAGCGCTCCGCCATTTTCCGCCGACTGCCCTCTGCTGCTTGATCCTGCCGTCGATTGCAGTACACCGCCAAGTGGTTGGGCCCCAGGCCTCAGACGGCCCATCTGCATCGTCGGCATCTCTTTGGGCGCACTTCTGGTGGCGACGGTCCGCATGAGGTCCCGCAGGGCGGAAATTGGCCGTTATGGTGGGCGACGCCGGGAATGGCCGTGAGCATGGATGGCGCGCGCGCGAATCTGGCTGCGTCTGCCCTACAGCTGGGCCCATTCGTACCGTCTCAGCGGCACGTACGGGCCGGCTAATTCACGCCCGCGGGCCTCGTCTCTTACTTTCGGTAGATTGACCGGCGCCTCGAGCTCTTACACCCTCGCGTCCGAAAAATAGGCACGCACAAGAGGGAAGCATTCATGAGCAACTCCTTGGATCACGCCTTGCGCCAGCGGGCGCTGCGTGTGGTTCCCGGCGGCATGTGGGGGCACATGCACGCCAAGGACCTGCCGGAAGGCTATCCCCAGTTCTTCGCCCGCGCCGAGGGCACGAAGCTCTGGGACGTCGACGGCAACGAATATCTCGACTTCATGTGCAGCTGGGGCCCGATCATCCTCGGCCATCACCACCCGGAAGTCGACGCCGCCGCCTTCGCGCAATACCAGCAGGGCGACGCCATGAACGGCCCCGGCGAGACGATGGTCGAGCTGGCCGAACTGATGGTGGAACTCATTCCCCATGCCGACTGGGCGCAGTTCGAGAAGAACGGCACCGACGCCACCACCACCGCGGCGACCATCGCCCGCGCCGGCACCGGACGCCGCAAGATCCTCGTCGCCAAGGGCGCCTATCATGGCGCCGTGCCATGGTGCTCGCCCTCCCTCATCGGCGTCACCGCCGAGGACCGGGCGCACATCCTCACCTATGACTACAACGACATCGACAGCCTGAACGCTGCCGTGGCGCGGGCCGAGGGCGACCTCGCCGGCATCATCGTCAGCGCCTTCAAGCATGACTACGGCAAGGACCAGGAGCTGCCGACGGTCGCGTTCGCCAAGGCCGCCCGCGCCGCCGCCGCCGCCGCCGACGCCGCGCTGATAGTCGACGACGTGCGCGCCGGCTTCCGGCTCTCGCTCGGCGGCAGCTGGGAGCGCGTCGGGGTGCGCCCGGACCTCTCCGCCTGGTCGAAGTCGATCGCCAACGGCTTCGCGCTTTCGGCGGTGACCGGAAACGATCGCTTTCGCGCGGCGACGCAGTCCATCTTCACCACCGGCTCGTTCTGGTGTGGGGCAATGTCCATGGCGGCCGCCGTGGCGACGCTGAACATCCTGCGCCGCGACGACGCCGTCACGCACATGGAGACGATGGGCACCGCGCTGCGCGAGGGTTTCGCCGCCTTGAGCGCCACCCACGGCACCCCCATCCGCCAGACCGGCCCGGTGCAGATGCCGATGGTGCTGTTCGACGACGATGCGGACTGTCGCAAGGGCTTTGCCTTCTGCGCGGCGGCGCTGAAGGCGGGGGTCTATTTCCACCCGCAGCACAACATGTTCCTGAGCGCGGCGCACACGCCCGAAGACATCGCTCGGGCGCTCGAGGCCGCCGAACTGGGCTTTCGCGCCGTGCGCGCCCTCGCACCGGCCGCCGCTTAAGCGACCCGGAGCGTTTCCGTTCCCCGTCCCATTCGTCCGGAGATATTGCCCATGGCCCGATCTTCCCGATTTGCCCTCTCCACGAGCTTTGCCGCCTCGCTGCTTGCGTCAGTCTTCTTCATGCCGATGGCTGCGCAGAAAGCGACCGCCGCCGATGGCCCGCTGGTCGTGGCGCGCGCCATGGACATCAACTCGCTCGATCCTGCGCGCGGCTATTGCGACACCTGCCAGATCTACCTCTCGGCGGTCTACGCAACGTTGCTGACACTCGCCGCCGACAACCAGACCATCATTCCCAGCCTCGCCAAGAGCTGGGAAGTGAGCCCGGACGTGACGACCTTCACCTTCCATCTCGACCCAGCCGCCACCTTCTCGGATGGCAGCCCGGTGACGGCGGCGGATGTGAAGTGGTCGCTGGAGCGGCTGAAGAACGTCAAGGGCGGACCATCCTATCTGATGGACAGCCTGAAGTCGGTCGAGGCCAAGGACGACAAGACCGTCGTCATTACCACCTCGACGCCGAATTCCGAGTTCCTCGGCATCCTCGCGGCTCCCTATACCGGCATCATCAACTCCAAGGTCGCCTCCGCCAACGGCGCCAACGCCAAGGACGATGCGGCGACCTCCGACACTTCCGACACCTGGTTCCTCGCCAATTCGGCCGGCGCCGGCCCGTTCGTGCTGGAGAAGTATACGGCGGACGACTCGCTGCGCCTCGCCCGCAACGAGAAATACTGGGGCAAGAAGCCGGCGGTTTCCGGCGTGGTGCTGAAGCAGACCGCCGACGCGGTGACGCAGGCGCAGATGCTCCAGTCCGGTGCCGCCGACATCGCCATGCAGGTCGATCCCGACACGGCGAAGACGGTCTCGGCACCTGACGCCACCTTCAAGGCCGTGCCCTCGTTCAACTATGTCTATGCCGCCATCAGCCCGGCGGCCAAGGGCGCCCCCGTGCCGCTGACCAAGGAGGTCCGCGAGGCCATTGCCCTGGCCCTCGACTACCAGGGCCTCATCGACTTCACCGTCGGCGGCGACGGCAAGGAACAGTCCTCGGCTATCCCGAACGGTTATCCCGGCACCAAGGACCTGCCCGCGCCGGTGTTCAACATCGAGAAGGCAAAGGAGTTGCTGGCCAAGGCCGGCCATCCCGACGGCTTCGCGATGGAACTCGAATTTCCGGCGATGAATGTCTACGGCGTCGACCTCTCCCTGCTCGCGCAGAAGGTGCAGCAGGATCTCGGCAAGGTGGGCATCAAGCTGTCGCTGAAGCCGGTGCCCTTCACCGTGTGGGCGAGCGACATCGACGATCCTGGCGTGCCCTTCGCTCTCGGCTTCTTCGCGCCGGACTATTTCGGCAGCGCCCAGTATGTGCAGTATTTCGGCATGATGCCGGACATGCCATGGGCCAAGCGCGCCGGCGTCGGCAAGGTGCCCGGCCTCGACGGCAAGGAGCAGCTGGCCATGTACCAGAAGGCCCTCGCCGCGACCGATACCGCCGGGCAGGAGACGGCCTATCACGACCTCGCCATGAAGATGATCGACGACAAGATCATCCTGCCGCTGGTGAGCCCCAACCTCGTTCTCGCCTATCGCAACGATGTGAGCGGCGTGCGCTACAGCGCCTGCTGCAACCTGCCGCTCGGCGAAATCGAAAAGAAGTGAGGGGTTGAAACTGCCATGCTGAAGGTCGTCGTGCGGCGATTGCTGGTGATGCCGTTCCTGCTTCTCGGGATCGTCACGGCGACCTTTTTGCTGGCCCAGTTCACCAAGGGCAACCCTCTCATCTCCATCATTGGCGCGCGCAATCTCGACAATGCCGAGATCGTCGTCGCCGCCAAGGCGCGCTGGGGGCTCGACGGCTCGGTGCCGGAGCGCTACGCGACCTATGTGTGGAACCTCGCTCATGGCGATCTCGGCACCTCGTTCCGCACCAAGCAGCCGGTGCTGACCGACCTCGCCCAGCGGCTGCCGGCGACACTCGAACTGGTCATCTGCGCGATGATCATCGGCGCCGTCGGCGGCATCGTCCTCGCCATCGTCTCCGCCGAATTCAAGAACACCTTCGCCGACCATCTGGCGCGGCTGGTGGCGCTCCTGGGCTCCTGCCTGCCGGTATTCTGGCTCGGGCTGATCGCGCTCTTCCTGTTTACCGTGCAGACTCAAATGCTGCCCGGCCCCGGACGGCTCGACATCCGTGCCGTGGCGCCGCCCACCGTGACCGGCTTCATGCTGGTCGACACGCTGCTCGCCGGCAACTGGGGCGCCTTCGTCGACGCGCTCCGACATCTCGTCCTGCCCGCGCTGGTGCTCGGCTGGTCGGTCATGGGCATCATCACCCGTATGGTGCGCGCCTCGATGCTCGACGTGCTGGGGCAGGACTACATAACCATGGCGCGGGCCAAGGGGGCGGGGCGGCTGCGGGTGCTGATCCACCACGCGCTCGCCAATGCGCTGATCCCAGCGCTGACCATTCTCGGCTTCACCTTCGCCTATCTCATCACCGGCTCGGTGCTGGTCGAGACGATCTTCTCCTGGCCCGGCATCGGGTCCTACGCGGTTGATGCGGCGCGCAGCCTCGACTATCCGGCGATCACCGGCGTGACCATCATCGGGGGGCTCGGCTTCCTCATCGCCAACCTGCTCACCGATATCGCCTATGCCGCGGCCGACCCGCGCATGCGGGAAGCCGGCTGATGCTGTTCAGTCCCCCCGTCCGCGCCGCCGAGCGGCCCCGGCCGCGCCTTTCGGCCGGCATCGGTCGTGCTTTCCGGCGCCTTGGCTGGTCGCATCTGCCGCTGATCTTCGCGATCGTCGTGCTGGTCGGGCTCGTCGTCATCGCCATCACCATTCCCTGGTGGACGCCCTACGATCCCGTCGCCCTCGCCGGCCGCCGCCTGCAGCCGCCGAGCGCCGCTCACTGGCTCGGCACCGACGCTCTCGGCCGCGACGTGCTGGTGCGCACGCTCTATGGCACGCGCTACTCGCTGCCGATCGCCGCCGCCGTGCTGGCCGTCGCGGTCGGCCTCGGGGTTGCAATTGGCGCGCTGGCCGGCTTTCTCGGCGGCTTCGTCGACAATGTGCTGATGCGGCTCGCCGACATCACGCTGGCCTTCCCCCCCGTGCTGCTCGCCATGGCGATCGCCGCCTCGCTAGGGCCTGGGCTGGTCAATACGGCGCTCGCCCTCATCATCGTGTGGTGGCCCATCTATGCGCGCCTCATGCGCGCGCAGGTGCTCAACGTGAAGAAGCTCGACCATGTCGATGCGGCCATTGTCGGCGGGGTGAAGCCGGGTCGGCTGCTGTTCCGGCACATCATGCCGCTGTGCTGGAGCCCGATCTTCGTCAACATGACCATGGATGTCGGGCAGGTGATCCTGCTTGCCGCTGGCCTCAGCTTCATCGGCCTCGGCGCCCAGCCGCCCACCCCCGAATGGGGACAGATGATCGCCGAGGGCGCCTCCAACTTCTATTGCTGGTGGATTGCGCTCGGCCCCGGCATGGCCATTTTCCTCGTCTCCCTGTCCTCCAACTTCCTCGGCGATGGCCTGCGCGATTTTGCCGACCCGCGGAGCCGGCAGTGAGGAGAGGACCATGAGCCTGCCCCTTCTCGACATACGCGGCCTGACCGTCACCGTCCCCACCCGAGACGGCGAACGGATGGCGGTTTCGAATGTCGACTTCGCGGTAGACCGGGGCGAGGTCGTCGGTCTCGTCGGCGAGTCGGGTTCGGGCAAGAGCTTGTCCATGCTCGCGGTGATGGGATTGCTGCCGCGGCAGCTCCACGTCTCCGGCTCCATCCGCTTCGACGGTGTCGAAATCTGCGGTGCACCCGAGCGGCAGATGCGCGCCCTGCGGGGCGGTCGTATCGCCATGGTGTTTCAGGATCCGATGACGGCGCTGAACCCGGTGAAGACCATCGGGACGCAGATCAGCGAGATGATCCGGCTGCACAACCCCCGGCTCGGCCGTTCAGAGGTGAAGGAAAAGGCACTCGCTCTGCTCGATGCCGTTGCCATTCCCGCACCCGGACGGCGCTTTGACCAATACCCGCACGAGTTCTCGGGAGGCATGCGCCAGCGGGTGGTGATCGCCATCGCGATCGCAAACGATCCCGATTTGCTGATCGCCGACGAGCCGACGACGGCACTCGACGTGACGATTCAGGCGCAGATCATGGACATCTTCGCGCGACTGCGCGAGGAGCGCGGCATGGCGGTGGTGCTGATCACGCACGATCTCGGCCTCGTCGCCGGCCTCGCCGACCGGATGAGCGTGCTCTATGCCGGGCGCATCGCCGAACGCGGGCCGGTGGGGCCGGTTTTCGCCGCGCCGCGCCACCCCTATACGGCAGGCCTGCTCGCCGCGGTTCCCTCGATCGACGATGTGGCCGAGCGGCTCTACGCGATTCCCGGCACGCCGCCCTCGCTTGGCGACAGGCCGGCAGCCTGTGCTTTCGCCCCGCGCTGCGATTTCGCTGTGCCGCTGTGCCGGACCAGCGAGCCCGCGCTCATGCGCGTCGGCTCCGCGCTGGTCGCCTGCCACCGCGCCGGGGAATTGTCGCTCTCCGACCTGCCGCGAAAGGGGACGTGATGCCGACCGCTGCCGCCATTGCCTCCGGCCCGCTGCTCGATGTCGAAAATCTGCGCGTCGATTTTCCCGTGCGGCGCGGCCTCGTGTTCGCCCGCCAGGTGGGGGCGATCAGCGCGGTCGCCGGGGTGTCGCTGCATGTCCACCCTGGGGAGACGCTGAGCGTGGTGGGTGAATCGGGCTGCGGAAAATCCACGCTGGCCCGTGCCATCATGGGGCTGATCACGCCGACCGCCGGCCATGTCCGCTTTCGCAGTGCCGAGTTGGCCGGCCTGTCTCCTGCCGCCATGAGGCCCTACCGGCGCCGTATCCAACTGGTGTTCCAGAATCCCTATGCCTGCCTCAATCCACGCATGACGGCGCTTGAAAACATCGCCGAACCGCTGCGCATGCTGCCGCTCGGCCATAGGGAGCGGCGCGAGCGGGCCCTCCGGGCGATGGAGCAGGTGCAGCTTCTGCCGGAGCAGGCGGACCGTTATCCCTTCGCCTTCTCCGGCGGCCAGCGCCAGCGTATCGGTATTGCGCGGGCTCTCGCCGTCGAGCCGGAGATCATGATCCTTGACGAGCCAGTCTCGGCGCTTGATGTGTCGGTCCAGGCTGGCGTGCTGAACCTGCTGAAGGACATCCAGCAGCGAACCGCCGTCGCCTATATCTTCGTTGCGCACAATCTTGCGGTCATTCGGCACATGTCCGACCGCGTGGCGGTGATGTATCTCGGCCGGATCGTCGAGAGCGCCGCCCGCGACCAGCTGTATCGCGCGCCCGCTCACCCCTACACGCAGGCCCTGCTTTCGGCCGCACCGATTCCCGATCCGGCGCGGGAACAGGCGCGTCAGCGCATCGTCCTGACGGGGGACGTGCCCAACCCGGCAGACCGGCCGACCGGCTGCGGATTCCGCACCCGCTGCTTCCGGGCGAGCGCGCTCTGCGCGGAACAGGACCCGCCGGCCCGGCAACTCGCCCCCGGTCACACCGTGTGCTGCCATCACCCGTCCTGACGCGGTAACGGAATGACCGCCGCGGGTTTGGCAGCCTTCTTGCGTGTGGAGAGCGGCTTTCGCGACACGGGACCGCTGCCATGCTTCAGCTTCCGGAGTTTCATCCCAGTCCTGGAACGGACGAGCAGATCACGCAGATCCGCAGCGTGGCGCTGTCCGTCTTCGAGGCAAGCTCGGCGGTGTTCTACTGGATCGACGACGACCGCTCCATGGTCGTCGCCGATACGACCGGCCCGTGCTGCCGTTACATCGGGCGGTATGTGCGCGACATGCAGGCATTCGATCCGTTGAACATCGATCGCCTGGTCTCGTCCCGCAAGCGCGTGGCCACGATGAGCCATGATCGCTCGCTTGCCCCCCGAAGCGCCTTCGAGCGCTACAGCAGCTATCTGACGGAAAGCGAAATCGTCGACGTGCTCGACTTCGTCTTCTGGCAGGATAACCAACCCATTGCCGGGCTCGGCATCCTTAAGCGCCGCGACGACCCGCTGATCTCGGGGGAGACACTGAGGGTGGCGCAATCCATGCAGCCCTATATCGAGTATCACATCGGCAGCCATCCCCGGTCGCGCGACCGCCGGCGCCAGCGCATGCTGCAGCTTGTCTACGGACTGACGGCGCGTGAGATCGAGATCGCGGATCTTGTTCGGGATGGCCTCACGAACCGGCATGTCGCCGAGACGCTCGACATCGGGCTCGGCACGGTGAAAACCCACCTGCTGCACATCTTTCAGAAGATGGACGTATCCAATCGCACGATGCTCACGATCCGCCTCGCCGATAACGACGCGGAATCAGCGATCACTCCGCCGATCGCTGAAGAGGGCAATGCCGGCAGGCGCTGAGGATGTACGCGGATCATAGGACTGCCGCGAACAGCTAGCCGTCACAGGCTCATCAAAAAAGCGGGCAGCAGCTCGCGCTCGCTGGTGATGTCGAGCTTGTCGTAGATGCGCAGCTTGTGGTTCTTCACGCCGCCAACAGTGATGTTCAGCAGCCGGGCGATGGACGCGTTGTGATGGCCTTCCAAGGAAAGCTGCACGATCTCCTTCTGCCGCTCGGTCAGCCCGTAGAGCCGCGCCAGCCGGTCGAGACGGCTGCCGAAATCCTGCGCCTCCTTGCGCAGCACGAAGATGCGCGCGTCGTGCAGCAGCGCATCCGTGCCCTCGTTCGCCGGACGGAACAGGCACCAGCCGCCATTGGCCGGGATGACATGACGGTCGCCGCTCGCCAGATGCGCAGGAAGCCCGGGGCGGTCGAAGGCCTGCCGCGCCGCCTCGGCCCACCCGCCGGATTCGAACAGCGGCGCGCCCTGTGCGGTGAGGATGAGGATTTCCGCCGGGGCCCCGCCGGAAATCCCGGCGCAGCGCGCCACCTGCCGCTCCACCTGGCGCGTCACATGCTGGCGGTGCATTTCCAAGAGGATGTCGAGCATTTCGGAGGCAAGGCGCAGTTCGCCTTCGTCAAAAGCGCTGCGGTGCCGGTCAAGGCAGAGGGCGAGAAAGCTGCGCTCGTTCAGCGGCAGCAGCAGGGCAAGTTCGTCGACGATGCCGAGATCGACGTCGAGATAGCGCGCATAGCTGCGGTCGAGCGGACCGTCCGCGCAGAGATTGCGCAGGCTGACGGCGCGATGCCCCTCACCGGCCAAGGGCGCGCGGGCGAGCGGATCGAACCGCCAGAGCTTGTCCGCATAGGCCGATTTGGCCCGCGGGGCCATGCCGGATTCCGACAGGATGCGTGGCTGCGCGGCCGTCTCGTAGCGGGCCATGATCCAGAAATCGCAGGGAATTAGCGGCGCCACGGCATCGATCACACTCTCGTAGAAATCGTCCCCGCCGATCCGCGAGAGCACGCGCGCCATGTCCCGGCCGAAGCCGGCCGGCAGATCATAGGCACGTCCGTGGCGTCCCATACGGGCCTCATTTTGTTGTTGCAGCCCCGGAAGCAGGCAGAAACCGTGCCACGGCCACTTTCCGGCGCGGCGGGCGGTGACTGCGGTCACTATGGATGAGCCGCCACATCCCACCTTATACATCGCCGATGAGCTGCGATGGTAGTCATGCGCCGCTCCAAGAGGGAATGGTCGCATGTCCGGGTCTCGCCTGCTCACTCACCTTTCACCCACCCGCCGCGACGTGCTGCGCTTCGGCGCGCAGGCGGCGATGTTCACGACCATTGCGGGCCAGGTGGACTTCACCCGTCCCGCCTATGCCGGCGACACCAAGCTGACCGGCCCGCTCAACGTGCTCGCCTGGGCCGGCTATAACGATCCGGAGCTGATGCGCGGCTTCACCGAGCTGACCGGTGTCGAGCTGAATATCAAGGAAGCCGAGAGCAATGGCGCGCAGCTCAGCCTCGTGCAGGCCGGCACCACCAAGTTCGACGTGATCAATCCGGATGCGGTGTGGACTTCGAAATTCGCCGCCGCCGGGCTCACCTTGCCGATCGACACCGCCAAGCTGCCCTCGCTGGCGGAAACGCTGCCGGCTTTCCGCAACCGTCCCGAGACGATGTATGACGGCAAGGTCTACGCGATCCCCACCCGCTTCGGCGTGAACGGCTTCGTCTACTGGCCCGACAAGATCTCCGCCGAGGCCGCGTCCAATGCCGAACTGGCCTGGGACCCCGCGCTGAAGAACCGCGTCGAGATCATCGACTGGCCCGAACTCTACCTCTGGATGACCGGCAAGTGGCTGGGCCAAGCGAAGCCGGAAGAGGCGACCGGGGAGGCGCTGAAGCAGATCCTCGACAAGATGATCGCCTTCCGCCCGAACATGCGCGCGCTGCAGGCCGACATGGGCACGGTGAAGTCCGACCTGACCAACCGCGAGGCGTGGATGGTGTGGGGCTCCTCCAGCGACAATGTCCGCACCACCGCCCGCCTTGCCGGCGCCAATGTCGAACTGTCCATCCCCAAGCAGGGCGGCGCCATGTGGATGGAGACGTTGCAGATCGTGCGTGGCACCGAACATCTCGCCTCGGCCATGGCCTATCTCGACTACATGACCAGCGCCAAGGCGATGAAGCAGATGGCCTGGGGCGCGGACAAGTTCGCCGTCACCAACGCCAAGGTGAAGGACCTGCTCACCGCCGAGCAGGTGAAGGCTCTCGGCCTCGACAAGATGGAGGAATGGGTCGCCAACTGCCAGATGAGCCTGGCGCCGGTGGACGAGAACGCCTGGGCGGATGCCTGGCAAACCTTCAAGATGGGCTGAGGCGCCGTCCGATGCATATTCGCGTGATCGTACCGGTGCTGGATTCCAAGGAGCTGGTAGGCAAGGCGGAAGCCGAGTACCGCTCCTTCGCCGGCGAGGGTGTCGAGATTTCCGCCGTGCCGCTGGGGCGCGGCACCAACTCGATCGAGGCGGAATTCGATTCCGCCCTTGCCGCGCCGGAAGTCATGCGCCTCGCCCGCGAGGCCGAGGCGGATGGCGTGGACGCCTGCACCATCGCCTGCTTCACCGATCCCGGCCTATCGGGCGCGCGCGAGCTGGTATCCATTCCCATCGTCGGCGAGGGCGAAGCCGCGCTGCACATGGCGGCGATGCTCTCCAACCGCTTCACCGTGTTCATCACCGAGAAGCCGCTGTTTCCCCTGATCCGCCGGGTCGTGGCCCGTTACGGGCTGGAGCGCAACCTCGCCTCGGTGCGGTCGGCCGGCGCCAGCGTGCTGACGCTGGACGAGACCTGCTTGCCCCATATCATCCGCGAGAGCATCGACGCGGTTGAGCGGGACGGCGCGGAATGCTTCGTCATGGGCTGCACCGGCACGGGCTTCGACATGGCGCAGGCGGTGGAAGAAGCCCTGCACCAGCGGTTCGGCGTGTCGATCCCGGTGATCGATCCCGGCAAGGTGGCGCTGCATTTCGCCCGCGCCATGGTGGCGACGGGGCTGAAGCCTTCCAAGCTCGCCTATCCCACGCCGGCCTTTGCCCGCGCCGAATACGCTTTCGCGTGATGGGTATGCCCAGCACCCCGCGGCGGCGGACCTCGCTCACGGCGCTGCTGCCGACCGCCGGCCTGCTGCCGCTGGTGCTGTGGCAGATCGTGTTCTTCGTCGTCCCGGTCGCGCTGATCGTCGGGGTGAGCTTCTGGCGCACGAAGAACTACCGGCTGATTCCGGATTTCACCTTCGACAATTACGCCGCCATCTTCGCGCGGCCGGCGATCTGGCGGGCGCTGCTGCTCTCGGTCGAGACGGCGGCCTTCGTCACCATCGCCTGCGCGGTTCTCGCCTATCCCGTCGCCTATTTCATCGCCAAGAAGGCGGGACGCTGGCGCGGGCTGCTGCTGGTGGCGGTAATCGCGCCGTTCTGGGTTAGCATCGTCATGCGGGTTGCCGCCTGGCGGCTGCTGCTCGGCGAGCGCGGCGTCATCAACCAGGCGGTGACGGCGCTCGGTATCACCGACGAGCCGCTGAGCTTCCTGCTCTATTCCCCCGTCTCGACGGCAATCGGCCTGATCTACGCCTATCTCCCGCTCTATGTGCTGCCGCTCTACGCCGCCATCAGCAACATCCATGACAGCTGGATCGACGCAGCGATGGACCTTAATGCCAGCCCGACGCGCACCTTCTTCGAGGTGATCCTGCCGCTGTCGGCGCCGGGGCTGGTGGTCGGCGCGGTGTTCTGCTTCGTCTTTGGGCTTGGCGAGTTCGTCACTCCGGCGCTGCTCGGCGGCGGCAAGCAGCTGATGTTCTCGCAGGTGATCCAGGACGAGTTCCAGCGCCGGCTGGACTGGCCGAGCGGCGCGGCGATGGCCGTGGTGCTGCTGGTTCTCGTCTTCGCGGCGCTCGCCGTGTCGATGAAATGGATCCGTCGCGCGAGCGGGGAGGTGTCGTAATGAACCGCTCCTCTGCCGGCTGGGCGCTGCCCGCCTATTCGGTGCTGCTCTACGCCTTTCTCTATTTGCCGATCGTGGTGATCGTTCTGTTCGCCTTCGACGCCAAGGCGATCCCCGGCCTGCCGCTGGAGGGGTTCACCGCGGACTGGTTCGGGGCCAGCCTGGCCGATACCCGGCTCGTCGGCTCGCTGCTCACCAGCATCCGGCTGGCGCTGCTGGCGGCGGTCCTCTCGACCGCACTCGCCATGCCCGCCGCCATGGTGCTGGCGTGGCGGCCGGTGCGGATGAAATCGCTGGTGCTGTGCCTCGTCCTCGGGCCGGTGGTGCTGCCGCAGCTGGTGCTCGGTCTCGGGCTGGTGGTGCTGTTCCGCGCCGCACCCGACCTCATCGGCCAACCCGCCATCGTGCTGGCGCACACCACGATGACGTCGAGCTACGCGACGCTGATGCTCTATTCGCGCTTTCTCGGCTTCCGGCGCAGCTATATCGAGGCGGCGATGAATCTCGGCGCCAACGAGTTCGTCACCTTCCGCGAGGTCGTGCTGCCGCTGATCGCCCCGGCGCTCATCGCCGTGATGTTGCTGGCCTTCACCGATGCCTTCGGCGAGTTCGTCGTGGCGTGGTTCCTCGCCGGTTTCACCGAGACCTTGCCCATGGCCATCTGGACCTCGCTGCGGCAGGTCATTTCCCCAAAGATCTACGCGCTCTCCGCCGTGGTGATCCTGGTGACGCTCGCCGTCAGCGTGTCTGCGCAGATATGGATCCTCGGCCAGAGCCGGCGCGAAAGCGAGCCGTGAACGATGAGTGAGCTTCCCCCCAAACCGCTTTCTGCCAACGCCGTGGAATTGCGGGCCGTCAGCAAGGTCTATGGCGCCTCGACCGCCGTACGCGAGGTCTCGATGGAGATTCCGCGCGGTGCCTTCGTCACCATTCTAGGGCCCTCCGGCTGCGGCAAGTCCACGCTGCTGCGGATGATTTCCGGCTTCGTCACACCTTCATTCGGCGATGTGCTCATTGATGGCGTTTCCGTCGTCGGCGCGGCGCCTTATGAGCGCGACACGGCCATGGTGTTTCAGGACTACGCCCTGTTCCCGCACCGCACGGTGGCGCAGAACCTCGCCTTCGGCCTGCGCATGCGCAAGGTCGACAAGGCCGAGATCGCCCGCCGCGTCGAGGCCATGCTGGAACTGTTGAACCTCAAGGGCTTCGGCGAACGCCGTGTCAGCCAGATTTCCGGCGGTCAGGCCCAACGCGTGGCGCTCGGGAGGGCGCTGATCGTGCGGCCGGCCGTGCTGCTGCTCGACGAGCCGCTCGGCGCGCTCGATCTCAAGCTGCGCAAGCAGATGCAGGCGGAACTGAAGACCATCCACCGCGATCTCGGGCTCACTTTCGTCGCCGTCACGCACGATCAGGAGGAGGCGCTGACGCTTTCGGACCGCATCGCCGTGATGAATGGCGGCGCACTGGAGCAGTTCGACACGCCGGAAGCTCTCTACCGACGCCCGGCGACGCGCTTCGTTGCCGATTTCGTCGGCAATGCCAATTTGTTCGACGCGCGGCTCGGCAGCGAGGGCCGGGTGGAGGCGACGGGCCTGCCGCTCACATTGTTCCTCACTCCTGCCCAGCGTGGGGGCCGCCCCTCCGGCGCTTCCGTCGCGCTGGTGGTGCGGCCGGAGACGATCGCCGTCGGCGCCACCGCCCCCGAGAGCCATGACGGGCGGATCGAGGCGCGGATCGAGGAAATCATGTTCTCCGGCGCTGTGCAGCAGATCGTCGGCCACCTGCCGGATGGACGGCGCATCACCGCGCATCATAGCGCCGCGCTACCCGCCCCCGAACGGGGCGCGAACGCGATCTTCTCATGGCCGAGCCAGTCCGTCTGGCTGGTCGACGCCTGACCCTTCAAGGCACCAGATTCATGCGTGAACTCGACTATGACGAACTGGAGGCGCTCGCCATTGGCGCGGGCGTGCTCGGCACCGGCGGGGGCAACCATCCCCATCTCGAACTGATGTGCGCGCAGGCGGAATACCGCCGCGGCCGGCGCATCCGCCTGATCGATCCCGATGAGCTGGCAGACAATGCGCGCGTCGCGGTGGTCTGCATCATGGGCGCGCCGCTGGTCACCAAGGAGCGGCTGCCGGAGCCGCAATCGATCTGCCGCGCGGTGCGGCTGATGGAGGCGCATACCGGCGCGCCCTTCGACGCCATCATGTCGATCGAGATTGGTGGTGAGAACGCGTTTTTCGCCATGCTGGTGGGCATGGAACTCGGCCTGCCCGTCGTCGATGCCGACACGATGGGCCGCGCCTTCCCGGAAGCGCAGATGGCCAGCTTCGCCATTCGCGGGCTGGAGGTGGCGCCCTTTGCCATCGCCGACATTCGCGACAATGAAGTCCTGATCCCGCGCGCGGAAAGCGCCACACGCGTCGAGCGGATCGGCCGGCGCATCGTGGTCGAGCTCGGCTCCATCGCCGGCACCTGCACCGCGCCACGTTCGGGTGCCGAGGTGAAGGCGCACGCCATCTTGCGCTCTGTCTCACGCGCCCTCGCTATAGGACGCACGATTCAGGAAGCCAAGGGGTCAGGCGGCGACCCGGTGGCGGCACTCGCCGACGGCGCGCACGCCCGTCTAACCTTTACCGGTAAGGTCGAGGACGTCTCGCGGCGCACCGAGGGCGGCTTCGTTCGCGGCACGGTGCGCCTTACGGGTTCCGGGTCGCATCAGGGACAGGAACTGCTGATCGACTTCCAGAACGAGTTCTCCGTCGCCCATCGCGACGGCACGCTGGTGGCCAGCGTGCCCGATCTCATCACCGTGCTTGACGAGGAGAATGCCGAAGCCATCGGCGCCGAGGTGATCCGCTACGGCCAGCGCGTGGCGGTGATCGTGCTCGCCGCCGATCCCATCATGCGCAGCCCCGAGGGACTGGCGGTCGTGGGCCCCCGGGCATTCGGCTATGATTTCGATTACCGCCCCTTCGAGGAGCTGACCCGATGAAGCGCATCGGCATTGATGTGGGCGGCACCAACACGGATGCGGTGCTGCTCGACGGCCGCACGATCCTGCGTTCGATCAAGACCCCGACGACAGCGGACGTGACCACCGGTGTGCGCAAGGCGCTGGCGCATGTTCTCGGTGGCTCTGACGGCGCGCCGCCGGACGTCCGGGCGGTGATGATCGGCACCACGCATTTCACCAATGCCGTCATCGAGCGGCGCGGTCTTTCGAAGGTCGCGGTGATCCGCATCGGTCTGCCGTCGGCCTCGTCCATTCCGCCCATGGCGGACTGGCCGGCCGACCTGTCGGTGGCCGTGGCGGGACCGGTCTTCCTGCTGGAAGGTGGCCACGAGTTCGATGGCCGGCCCATCGTTGTCTTCGACCGCGCGGGAATGCGCCGGGCAGCGGAGACGATCCGCGACAGCGGCATCACTGCCGCCGCGATCACCGCCGTTTTCTCCCCGCTCATCGCGGATTGCGAGACCGAGGCGGCCGCAATCCTTGCCGAGATCGCCCCTCACGTGACCGTCACACTCTCCAGCGACCTCGGTCGCATCGGGCTGATCGAGCGCGAGAATGCCACCATCCTAAACAGCGCGCTGCACGGTCTGGCGCGGCATACGGTTGCCGCGTTCCGCCAAGCTGTCGCCGAAACCGGGCTCGATGGGCCGCTCTATCTCACCCAGAACGACGGCACGGTGATGCGTGCCGAGGAGGCCGAGCGCTTTCCGGTGCTGTGCTTCGCGTCCGGGCCGACCAACAGCATGCGCGGCGCGTATCTGCTCTCGGGCCTCAGCGAAGCCATTGTGCTTGATGTCGGCGGGACCACCACGGATGCGGGCATGCTGCGCGCCGGCTTCCCACGTCAGGCAAATACTCAGGTCGATATTGGCGGGGTGCGCACCTTCTTCCGCATGCCGGATGTGGTGGCGGTGGCGCTGGGCGGCGGCACCATCGTGCGCGATGCGCCTTTCGCGATCGGTCCGGACAGCGTCGGTTTCCGGCTGCTGGAGAAGACCCGCGTCGCCGGCGGTGATACGCTCACCCTCACCGATGTCGGGGTCCGTCTCGGGTTGATCGAGCTCGGCGATGCCGACCGGCTGACAGACGTACCCGCCGTCCTCACGGATATGGCGCAGGACTGGATTGCCCGCCGGCTGGGCGATCTCGTCGACCGGATGAAGACCAGCGCCGCCGATATGCCGGTGGTTGCGGTGGGAGGCGGTGCCTTTCTGGTTCCGGACAGGCTTCCCGGGGTCTCGGCCGTCATCAAGGTCGAAAATGCGGGCGTGGCCAATGCCGTTGGCGCGGCCATGTCGCAGGTGAGCGGCGAGTGCGAGCGCATCTTTTACGGCGTACCTCGCGAGCGGGCCATCGAGGAGACACGGAGCGCAGCGCGTGAGCACGCCATTGCCGCCGGCGCAGCCGAGGCGACACTTGCCGTGCTCGACATGGAGGACACGCCCATGTCCTACATCCCCGGCGATCCCCTGCGGGTGAGGGTGCGGGTGATCGGCGATCTCGCGGGCTGAACGCGCGGCGTCGTTTTTGGAGACAGTGAAGGAAGGGGAGGGCTATGGCCTCGTCACCGCAGCAATTCGCCAGCGATAATTATGCCGGCATCTGCCCGGAAGCCTGGGCGGCCATGGCTCGCGCCAATGACGGCTCCTGCGTCGCCTATGGCGATGACGAATGGACCGCCGAGGCGGCGGACGCATTCCGCGACCTCTTCGCCACCGATTGCGACGTGTTCTTCGTCTTCAACGGCACGGCGGCCAACTCGCTGGCGCTGGCCTCGCTGTGCCAGTCCTTTCACAGCGTGATCTGTGCCGCGTCCGCCCATGTGGAGACCGATGAATGCGGCGCGCCGGAATTCTTCTCCAACGGCTCGAAGCTGCTGGTCGCGCCGCCCGGCAGCTCCAAGCTGACACCGGAGATGATACGCGCCCTCGCCACCAGCCGCTCGGACATCCACTTCCCCAAGGCGCGCGTGGTCACCATTTCCCAGCCGACGGAGACCGGGCTGGTCTATAGCCTTAACGAGATACGGGCCATCGCCGCCCTGTGCCGCGAGCTGGGGCTGAAGCTGCACATGGATGGCGCGCGCTTCGCCCATGCCTGCGCAAGCCTGCGCTGCACGCCTGCCGAGATGAGCTGGCAGGCCGGGGTGGATGTTCTCTGCTTCGGCGGCACCAAGAACGGCATGGCGGTGGGCGAGGCGGTGATCTTCTTCGATCGCTCACTGGCAGCCGATTTCGACTATCGCTGCAAGCAGGCGGGGCAGCTCGCCTCCAAGATGCGCTTCCTCTCCGCCCCCTGGATCGGCCTGCTGCAGACCGGCGCCTGGCTGCGAAATGCCGAACACGGCAATGCCTGCGCCACCCGGCTCGCCGAGGCGGTTCGCGACGTCGCCGGCATCGAGCTGCTGTTCCCGGTCGAAGCAAACTCGATGTTCATCAAGGCGCCGGAGCCGGTTCTGGCGGAGCTCCGGGCGCGGGGCTGGCGCTTCTATACCTTCATCGGCGGCGGTGCCCGCTTCATGTTCGCCTGGGATGCCGATCCCCAGCGCGTGGAACAGCTCGCCGCGGATATTCGTGAGGCTGCCAGCCTTACGGTAGATGCCGGCTAAAGGAGATTAGAGCAAAGGCTCCAGCTGACGCATCAGCGCCAGCAGCGCCCCATCCGCACCCGGCCGGCCGGTGAACTGGAGCCCGACGGGAAGCGTGCCGTCGCTCCGGCACGGCAGCGAGATACTTGGTGCGCCCGTGAGATTGGCGTGAGTGAGGCTCAGGATCTCGTCGTCGCCCTCTGCGCTAAGCGCTGGGTCCATGTCCGGGGCGACGAAGGGCACCGTCGGGGCGATGAGTGCGTCGCCATGTGTGAAGATGCCGTCGAGCTCCGCCGTCCAGCGCGCCTGCTCTTCCTTCGCCACGAGATAGCGCAGCGCCGGAAGGCTCATGCCGGCGCGGATCTGCGCCGCCGTGCCCGGCGCGTAGCCGACTTCCGCCTGGCGAAACGTCTCCGCATGGATCCTCGCCGCCTCCGGCAGCAATATGTCGAGCAGCGCCGCCGCCATCGCCTCCGGTGCAGCCAGGTCGATCTCAACAATTTCGACCCCAGCCTCACGCAGACGCGCAACCGCCCCCGCGATGGCCGCGCGAATCTCCGTGGTTACAGCCGGGTGGTTCCACTGGTTGCGCACGATGCCGAGACGGGGCCGCGCGGGTGCCGTTGCGGCGAGCGGGGAGCGGGCCAGCACAGCAAGTGCGAGTGCGGCGTCCTCCGCGTTGCGAGCGAGAACGCCAAGATGGTCGAGGCTCGGGGAGAGCGGATAGACGCCGTCGAGCGACAGCAGCCCGAAGCTCGGCTTCAGCCCTACAATGCGGCAATAGGCCGCCGGGGCGCGCACCGACCCCCCTGTATCGGTTCCCAGCGCCAGTGGCACAATGCCGGCGGCGACCGCCGCAGCCGATCCGCCGCTTGAGCCCCCAGCGGTACGCGACGGGTCGCACGGGTTGTTGGTCTGTCCGAAGGCCGGATGGGCGATACCGTAAGCGAATTCCAGCAGGTTGGTCTTGCCGAACAGAATCGCGCCGGCTTGCCGCAGCCGCCGCACGCAGTCGGCATCGCGCGTCGCAAGGCGCGGCGGAACGGACTTGGTGGCGTAGCTGGTGGCGACCCCGGCGATGTCTATGATGTCCTTGATAGCGACGGGAATGCCGTGCAGCGGCCCCCTGTCCTCGCCGCGCGCGAGCTGATCGGTTGCCTCCCGCGCTTGCCGCATCACCTCATCGCGCATCGGGTCGATGAATGCGTTGAGCCGCGGCTCCCACGCGTCCAGCCGCCGCATCGCCTGTGCGCAGACATCAACCGGGGTGAAGCGCCCGGAGCGGTAACCCTCGCCCAGCGACCGGACCGACAGGAAGGCTGAAGGAACGACCATTGTGCGAGCTCCGGCAGTGGTGCGCCACAACTACGGTCGGACACCTGCGCCGACAATGGGGACGGCAGTCACCATCGCTGAGGATCGAAGGAACATTCCGGGTTCATGGCATGCAGGACGCGGGACGACGATGTGCCCCTCCGCCAAAGCACATCGACTGTAAGGGCAGGTATCATAGGGCTATAGCGTACACATAGTTCTCTTCTTGATCGCTCGCGCTCCGGCGTTGGCAACAAGGCGGCGGGTTTCGGCACCGTTGCGCGGATAATGGCGATCAAGGCGCGTGCGTAGCGGAATGACGATGCCCGAACGCAACCGCGATAGCGGCAAGCATCATTACGCCAGCCAGTAGGAAGGTCAGCCGCATGCCCGAGGCGATGGCCAAAGGGGTCGCGCGCGCGAACTCCTGCGTCCCCACGCCGAAAGCGAAGACGGCCCCCATGGCGGACGCGCCGGCGATCAGACCGATATTGCGCGACAGGCCAAGCAATCCAGAGACCGTGCCGCACCGGTCCTTGGAGATGTCGGCTAACGCGGCGGTGTTGTTGGCGGACTGGAACAGCTGATAGCCGCGCGTCAGCACGATGATGGAGAGCACATAGCCCGCAACGCCGATCCGGTTCGGCAGAAACGCCAGCAGGAAAGCGCCTGTTGCCAGCAGAGCCAGACTGATGGCGAGCATGCGGCCGCTGCCCTAGGCATCGACCAGCCGGCCGGCCGGAACGCCGCTGAGAATGGAGATCACGGGGCCGACCGCCATGACCAAGCCGACCTGTGGCGCCGTAAGACCAAGCCCGATGCCGAGATAGAAGGGGCCGACCACCAGTGTCGTCATCATGACGGCGGCGACCACGCCATTGACTAGGAGATTGGGCGCACGGCTCCGGTTCATGGCCGACCACAGGCTGACGGACGGCGCCTTTTCCTGGCTGGGTTCGGCCGGGAGCATGGTGATTGCCAGTATCAGGGCCAGAGCCGCTAATGGCACCTGCACCCAGAAGATGCCGCGCCATCCTGTCAGCGGAATCAGCAGTCCGCCAAGCGAGGGGCCGAGCGCCGTGCCCAGCGCCGATACCGTGCCGAGCAGGCCCATGGCCCGCCCGACACGCGCCTCGCTGGCGGTCTGGCGCATGAGCGCCATGGCGAGTGTCATCAGGAATGCCGCGCCCATTCCTTGAAGTGCCCGCGCCGCGATCAGCAGGGACAGGCTCGGCGCGACGGCGCACAGCAGCGAGGCGACGGCAAATAGGGCGAGGCCGGCCACCAGCATGGGCTTCAGTCCGCGGCTGTCGCCGAGACGACCGGCGATGACCACGCAGACTGTCAGCGCCGCGAGATAGGCGACGACCACCGCCTGTACTTGTGCGAAGGGGGCTGAGAAGGCCTCAGCAAGCGCCGGCAACGCGATATTGGCAATGCTCGTGCCGAGCGCGGCCAACAGCATCCCGAGCGCCAGTGTGACCACGATCCCCGCTTGTGCCTTCTCCATTACGCCTGACCATGCCTGTCCCATTGTTTCGTCCTCTTGCTTCGAGAGCCGTTGGCGAGCAGGCTGCCACTTCAAGCCAACTTGAGGTCAAGCATGAAATTTCTGGATATTGGCGAAGTCGCGGAGAAGAGCGGGAACAAGCCCTCGGCGCTGCGCTACTACGAGGAAGCCGGGCTGATTTCTTCGGTCACCCGGCATGGATTGCGCCGACAGTTTGCCCCCGAGGTGCTGTTGCAGCTCAAGCTGATTGCAATGGGCAAATCGGCCGGCTTTTCGCTCGACGAGATCGCGGGCATGTTCGGCAGAAACGGTATGCCGGATTTGCCGCGCGCGGCGCTACACGCGAAGGCGGAAGAGATTGACCGGAAAATCCGCGAAATGACGGTGCTGCGCGACACCCTTCGCCATGTCGCCGATTGCCCGGCGTCCTCTCACATGGAGTGCCCGAGGTTTCGCCGACTGGTGGACATGGCGGGCAAACGGAGTGGCAAGCGCGGGAATATGTCAAAGCCGACAGCGGGCACCTGACCATAACGTTTTCCGGGTGCCCACGAGAGCTGGCGAGCCGCGAGCGACCAAGAACAGAACTATGTGTTCGCTATAACCCCATGATGCACGTTGGCTCATACCTGTCTCTCGCCGCCTTTCAGCGATGTCGGCGAAGCGCCGCCATGTCGTCATTGATCTGGCAACGGTCGTGGTCCAAAAGCCGACATGAGCGAGGTACGCTCATGGGCACCTTCCCGCTGGCGGTAACACGGACCTCATGATCGGCGGCACCGGCCACTCTTAATGACCCTTGCGACCTCGACCCCGTGCCCGCCTGGATCGCCGTCTCCCCCGTAGGGCTTGGAGACCGGCGCCTATTTTGCCAGCCAAGTGGCATAGAGAAATCTCGACCCGCCCGTTGTATCTTCGCGCTATGGATCTGATCCGCATCCTTTTGGTCGATGACCATCCAATCGTGCGCGAGGGGTACCGCCGGCTGCTCGGGCGCCAGCCCGGCCTGTCCGTTGTGGCCGAGGCGGGCGACGGCGAAGCAGCGCTTACGGACTTCATCAAGCACACTCCGGACATCGTGCTGATGGACCTTTCCATGCCAGGTGGCGGTGGCTTTCCGGCGGTGGAAGCCATTCTCGCACGTGACCCTCGCGCCCGCATCATCGTCGTGTCGATGCATCAAGGGGCGGTCTTTGCGCAGAAGGCGATAGCGGCAGGAGCGCGCGGCTTCGTCTCCAAGAGCAGTCCGCCCGATGAACTGGTTCGGGCCATCACCACGGTGATGTCGGGGCGGCGGGTGCTCTCCGCCGACATGGCTCAGGAATTCGCACGTACCTCGATCGAGAACGACGACTTCGCCGGCCTGACCCCGCGTGAGCGCGACATCCTGCTTCTGCTGGGGCGCGGGATGAATGGCCGCGCCATTGCCCAGAGCCTCGGCCTATCCTCCAAGACGGTGCAGAACAACCTGTCGCAGATCCGCGCCAAGCTCGGCGCCTCCGGCGATGCCGACCTTGTACTCAAGGCGCAGCGCGCCGGCTTCGTCCCGGCGCCATGATGCGCGGCCTGTTGCCCCAACTGGTTCTCCGGGTGCTGGCGGCGGGTCTCTTGACGGTCGTCGTTGCTGCCGGGTGGGTGCTCTGGGACACAGCGAGCGCAGCGCGCGCAGATGTGGACACCACCTCTCGCCGCGTCGCCAATGCCATTGCCGCGCGGCCGGACTTCATTGGCCTCGCCTTCGGTGGAGTGGCGCCCTCGCCTGTATTCCGCGACTGGCAGAAATTTCCAGCCTGGACGCTCATCGCCCCCGGCGTCTGCGTCGAGTTCGGCGCGAAGGACGAGCCATCGCACCGGCGATGCGGGCCGTATCTTGCCGCAGAGGGCAGCCCGCCCGGCTGGTTTATCTGGCTGGCACAGCGCATCGGCCTGGTGCCGGCACCCAGCGCCGTACCCGTGCGAATGCGCTATGTCACCGATGCCGTCGTCACCGCGGCCGCCGATCCCGGCGTCATCGTAAGTCGCGCCTGGGTCCGCACCGGTGACCTGATGCGCGTCGCCGTGGGCATGGCTATTGGCGGCTGTCTGCTCACCTGCCTGCTCATGGTGCGGTTGCTAGCGCCGTTCCGCAGCATACTGAGCGGCATCGAGCGCCTGCAACGCGGCGAGTTCGCCACCCGCCTGCCGCATCTGCACGTGGCGGAGTTCGACCGGCTCAGCGGGGCGTTGAACGACACCGCCGCGACGCTGCAGGAGGCGCAGGCGACACGCACCGAACTGACCCGGCGTCTTTTCACGGTACAGGAAAGCGAGCGGCGGGCGCTGGCGCGCGAGCTGCACGACGAATTCGGCCAGTGCCTGACGGCGACCCGCGCCATGGCTGCGGCGATCGCCCAATCCGGTGAGTCCACGGCGCAGGACGGCGCGCGCATCGCTGAAATCTCGGGCCAGATGATGGATAGCCTCCGCGCCGAGCTTTCCCGGCTGCGCCCGCCCGACCTCGACGACCTCGGGCTACGCCCGGCGCTGGAGAGGCTCCTTGCGGACTGGCGCAACCGCGTGCCGGCGGTGCGCTTCACCCTCGATCTCGCCGGCGACATCGACGCCGTGCCGGACGAACTGGCACTCAGCCTTTATCGGATCGCCCAGGAATGCATGACCAATGCCATTCGTCACGGCGCGCCGAAGAACGTCGCGCTGCGCATCGAGGTCGCCGACGCCATTACCCTGACCGCAACCGATGACGGCTCCGCCCGCCATGATGGCCCGGTCGGCGACGGTCATGGCCTCCTTGGGATACGCGAACGCGTCGATGCGCTTGGCGGCAGCTTCAATTTGGCGCCGGTCGAGGGTGGCATGTGCGCGACGGCCACGCTGCCGCGCTGACCCGGGCGATCTTCCCGGGTGGGCCGGGAAGGCCTCTCTGGCGTGTCCCACCGTCCCGGCTCACCTTCCCAATATGGGGAGGTCTCGCGCATGAACGACATGTCGCATCCGATTGCGCGGCTCGGTGCGGAGGTCGCCGCCGGGCTGATCGGTCATCAGGAATTGGTCGAGCGGCTGCTGATCGCCCTGCTGGCCGGCGGTCACGTGCTGATCGAGGGGCCGCCGGGCATCGCCAAGACCCGTGCGGTCAAGCGCCTGGCCGCTCATCTGCCGGGAAGCCATGCCCGAATCCAGTGCACACCGGACCTGTTGCCCTCCGACCTCACCGGGACGCAGGTTTTTCGCCCCGAAAGCGGCAGCTTCGACTTCGTTCCCGGCCCGCTGTTCCACGCGCTGGTGCTGGTGGACGAAATCAACCGGGCGCCGCCGAAGGTGCAGTCGGCGCTGCTTGAAGCCATGGCGGAGGGGCAGGTGACCACATCCGGCGTGAGCCGCCCGCTGCCCGATCCCTTCATGGTCGTCGCCACCCAGAACCCGATCGAGCATGAGGGAACCTTCCCGCTGCCCGAGGCGCAGATGGACCGCTTCCTGCTGCATCTCTCGCTTGGTTTGCCGCTGGCGGAGCAGGAGCGCGCCATCCTCGATCTCGTTTCCGCCGAGCGCATAACCCCGCCTGCTCTCGCGGCGCTTCCGGTCTCGACCGACGCGCTACACGCCGCGAAGGCCGAAGTTGCGCTGGTGCATCTCGCGCCGGCTCTGAAGGATTACATCGTGCGGCTGGTTATGGCCTCGCGGGCGGGCGGCGCGGTCTCCGAATGGGTCGAGCATCCGATCTCGCCGCGCGGCACGCTGGCACTGGCGATTGCCGCACAGGCGCGTGCCTGGCTGCGCGGGCGCGACTATGCCCTGCCGGACGACGTGACCGCGCTCGCACCCGATGCGCTCGCCCACCGGCTGATCCCGAGCTGGGCCGCCATCGGCGAGGGGCGCAGCGGCCGCAGTCTGGTTGCCGATATACTACGCATGGTGGAGCCGTGGTGAGCGCGACGCTGGACGCCCCGGGCATCCGCCTGCAAGTGGCGGAGCTGCTCGCCCTGCGCGAGGGCGTGTTCCAAGTCGGCCGGCCGCATCCGAAGTCGCGCCGGCCCGGTGCCGTTCCGGCCAAGGCGGCGGGCGCCGGCATGGATTTGCGGGAGATCCGCGGCTTTGCGGAGGGCGACGATGCCCGCCGTATCGACCCCGCTGCCACCGCCCGCACCGGGACGCCGCATGTGCGCAGCTTTTACGAAGACCGCGACGACACGCTGCTGCTGATTGCCGATTTCCGCCTCCCCATGCTGTGGGGCACCGGCGCGACGCTGCGCTCGGTGCGCGCGGCGCGAGCGGCAGTGCGGCGCGGATGGCAGGCGGCGGCGCGCGGAGCCTCTGTCGCCGCGATGAGCATCAACGCTGCCGGCGTTGCGGTGATCCCGATAGGCAGCGGCCTGCAGCAGATGAGCCGTATCAGCCACATGCTGGCGCGCTGGCACGATCAGGCACTCGACATTGGCGGGGAAGGTCCACCTCTTGCGCAGGCACTCCTGCGTGCCGGCCGGCTCGCCCCGCCGGGTGCCGAGGTGCTCATTGTGACCAACGCGGAGGGCATCGCGGAAACCGATGAGTCGGCGCTGGCAAGACTGGCGCGGCGCCGGCACGTGCGGCTTCTCGTACCGCTCGATCCGATCGATGCCGTCCCGCCTCGGCAGCCCATGCCGATCCATGCCGGAGCGCTCAACAAGTTCGCCCGGTTGCGCCCGGTCGACCATACGTCGTTGGCGCAGCGCCTGCGGACGCTCAATGTCCACTTTGAGGCAGCGGGCGATGACGCAGGCTGAGCTGATCGCCGCGCTGCCGGAAGGGCGCCTGCCGCCCGCGTTGATGCAGCTTCACGCGGCTGACTTCCTGATGCTGTTCGGTGCCGGTCTGCTGATGGCGGCGCTTGTGTCTGTGCTGGTCGTGCCGCTACTGGAGCACCGGGCGTCGCGGCGGGCGCTGATCCGCGCCACTCGTCCCCTGCCGTCTCAGGAGCGTGTTCTCGCGATTGCCCGCATTCTCGGTCACTTGCCGGTGGAACTGCGCGCCACCGCCTATGGTCCCGGGCCCGAACTCGATCCGGCAACGGTCGAGCGCATCGCGCTGAAGGCAAGGCGCGGTCGCCGATGAGCTTCGCTTTTCCGCTCGCATTCCTGCTGCTGCCGCTGCCCTGGCTGGTCCGGCAGTTTCTGCCAGCGCGTGCTGCGGTGACCGCGCCGCTGGGCGTCGGCGTCGGTGCCTTTGCTGCCGCCTTGCCAGTCAAGATGCGCGACGACCGGCTGGGAATGGCGCTGGCGATCGCCGCCTGGTTGGCGCTGGTGCTGGCGCTGGCTGGCCCTCAGGTGACGGCGACCCAGGATGTCGTCACCGCCTCCGGCCGCGACATCATTCTGGCGCTCGATCTGTCCGGCAGCATGGTCAAGGAGGACTTCGCCCTCGATGGCAACCCGCTGTCGCGGCTCGACGCGGTGAAGCGCGTCGCCTCTCGCTTCGTCGCATCCCGCAAGGGCGACCGCATTGGCCTCGTCATCTTCGGCGACCGCGCCTATGTCGCGCAGCCGCCGACCTTCGACGTCGCCTCGGTCGCCCATGCCGTCGAAGCCGCGCAGATCGGCGTGTCCGGCCGTTCCACCGCGATTTCCGACGGCTTGGGCCTCGCGACCCGGCGACTGTTGCAGAGCGATGCGGCGAGCCGCGTCGTCATCCTGCTCACGGACGGCGTCGACACCTCGGGCAAGGTGCAGGCGAGCGACGCCGCACGGCTCGCCGCCGGCCATGGCATAAAGGTGCACACCATCGCGCTCGGCCCGGACGATCTGGAGAGTCAGCCGCAGGCGCAGGATGCCGTGGATGCCGCGACCCTGCGCGAGGTGGCGAAACTCGGCGGCGGCACCAGCTTTCGCGTCCGGGGCATGGACGATCTTCAGGCCATGGCCGCCGCTCTCGACCAGCTTGAACCCAATCCGATGCGCCGTCCGCCGCTGCGCTACTGGCAACCCCTGTGGATCTGGCCGGGTGGCGCGGCCATGGCATTCGTCCTTCTGATCGCAGCCCGGAGGCGCGCATGAGCGACATCGTCTTGCTGCGTCCCTGGTGGCTCGTCATCCTGCCGCTGCTTGCCGTTGTCGCGCTGTGGCGGTGGCGGAAAGGGGCGGTTTCCGGCGGCTGGCAGCAGGTGATGCCGCCGGCCATGTTCGCCGCTATGCGCGTGCTCGGCCATCTGCACGACATTGCCGGGCGCCAGAAATTCGCGGCTCTCGCCACCGCGGCGCTGATCAGCCTCGGGCTCTGCGGCCCTGCCGTACCGCGTCCCGACGCTCCCTTGCTTGCCGGCAGCGGGGCGATACTGATCGCGATCGACATGTCGCCCTCGGTCGCCGAGAGCGCCGCTCTCGCCGATGCGCAGGCCGCCGCCGCGGGGATTCTGGCGGCCGCTAATGGCCGTCCTGTCGGGCTTCTCCTCTATTCCGGCGAGGCCTATGACGTCGCCGCGCCCACCGCCGATCCGGCGACGCTTGAGAGCCAGATCGCCGTGCTCAAGCCGGGCACCATGCCGGGCGCCGGCAGCCGTCCCGCCGCCGCTCTGGCACTGGCGCGGCAGATGCTGTCGGGAACCCGCGACGGCGATCTGGTGCTGGTCTCCGATGGCGGCGGCATCGACGATGCGACGCAGGCGGAAGCGGAGCGGCTCACCGCCGAAGGCGTCCGGCTTTCCATCTTGACCCTCGCGCCTGCAGCCGGCGGGACGACCGACAGCGCCGCACTCGAAGCGCTCGGTAGCGCCTCGGCATCGGCGCGCTCGCCCGAGCCGGTGCTGCGGCGCCTATCGCGCGGTGGCGCACTGAACCCTGATCCAGCAGTCGCTGCGCTGCAGTTCCGCGACCTCGGGCCGTTCATTGCCGCACTGGCGGCGCTGCCGCTGCTAAGCCTGTTCCGGAGGCGCACATGACACGCGCCGCGCTGATAGCCGGGGCCGGCGTCACCTTGATCCTGCTCGCAGGTCCGGTAGCTTGGGGGCGCCTCGCCCTGTGGACCGGCATTCCGGGCGCGGCTGCGCTGCTCGACGATGCCGGCGCGCGCGGTCTCGCGCTCTACCGCGAAGGTGACTATGAAGCGGCCGACGCCGCCTTCGCAGAAGCCGGCCGCAGCCAGACCTTCAATCGCGCCCTGACGCTGGCGGCCACTGGCCGGCATGAGTTGGCGGTCGCCTATCTCGACGCCGTGCTGTTCGCCAATCCCGCGGATGCCGAAGCACGCCACCTCCGCGATCTGATCGATACCGTGGTCGTCAAGACCCGGGGCGAAAGCGCGGTTCCCGGACGACTGCCGGGGCAAGGCGGCCTCAGCCCATCGGAGCAGGTGGGCAGCCAGATGATGGCGAGCACGCCTGATCCAAGCTGGAAGAAGCCGATCACCGCACGCGGCATCGCCGCTTCGGATGCCTGGCTCGACACGCTCGCCGACGACCCCGGCGAGTTCCTGCGGCTACGGCTGCAGAAGGAGCATGAGCGCCGCGCCGGCCTTGGCCTTATCCGCCCGGAGGAGGGCGACAGATGGTGATGCGGATCGTGCTGCTGCTGCTCCTGCTCGCCGGCAGCGCCCATGCTGACAGCCTACGCCTCATCGTGTCGGACCAACGGCCGGTGATCGGCGAGATGATCCCGGTGACGCTGAGGGGCGAATATACCAGCCTGATTGCGCTGGAGACGCTGACCTTCCCGAGCTCGGACGCCTATGACTGGATGCAACTCGCCCGCGACCAGTGGCGGGACGAGCAGATCGATGGACGCACTGTGCGGGTGTTCGAGCGCCGCCTCGCCGTGTTTCCGCGACATGAAGGTCCGCTCGCCATTGGGCCGGTGACGCATCACCTGACCGTGGTTGGCGCCAGCAACCTGCGCGAACCGCTGGAGGTGACAGCACCGGCGCTCACACTCAATGTTTCGCCTTTTCCGGGCCAAGGCGCGCCGCTTTCTGCCCGCAGCCTCACAATCGAGGACACGTTGTCGGCGGCACCGGGAACGCTGCGCGATGGCGATACGCTCGTGCGGCGGGTGACGATTAGGGCCGAAGGCACGCTGCCCCATCTACTGCCGCCACGGCCCAACCTGCGCCAGCCATGGCTGATCAGCTTCGCCGCGCCGGAACAGCGGGATATCGAGCCGACCCCCGCCGGGCCGGTGACCACCGTCGTCTGGGAATGGCACCTGCGTCCGAAGACCGGCGAGCCGGGTGTGCTGCCGGCCGTATCTCTGCCCTGGTTCGACACAGTTGGCCGACAGATGCGCACGGCCGAGATTCCTGCCATCCCCTTCGGCTATGCCAGCTTCCGCGATAATCGCAGCGGCGTCGATCGGTTGCCCTTGGCACAGGTCGGCGGGGCAATGCTTGCTCTCGCGGGAGGGCTGGCGGCTGGCTTCGCCTTGGCTTTCGGAGGTCTTTCACCGCGCCGAAGGACAGACGTGATGCGTCGGCTGCGACGACTCTGGCCCTTCGACCCGGCAAGGCGCGCCCTGAAGCGGGCGATTAGAACCGGCGACCTGCGGGCGATCCGATCCGCAGCCTTACGCTATCTGCGGCGCCGGCGAGAGCTGGGCCTGCCCGTGAGCGGGCAGGAAACCGACCAGCTCGATGTCATTCTGTATGCCCGAGCCGGGGCGCCGGTAAAAATTGAAGCAGAGCTGGCCGCAGCCTCGATCTTTCGCCACCAATAAGCTCGCGACCAGGACGCCGCAGAAAGTGGCCTGCCCCAATTGAATGGTCCGGCTTCCATCTAATGCATTGCCCGCCCTTATGCCGGGTTTGACGTTGTGTCTGGCTGGATGCGCTGGCAGACGTCAGTCCATGAACACCGAATGGCTGTCGACTCTCGACGAGGACAGCGGCTGATGCTGCCAGCCTACCATTCCCGCCAGCCGTTGCGCGGCCACACGTACCGTTTCGGCGATGACCGCCTCCTGCGCCGACTCCTTGTTCATCGCCAGCATCGAGATCGAGATTGCCGCCTGCGGACGTCCTTCACGGTCAAGCACGGGGGCCGCGATGCAGCGAAGGCCGAGGACGCTCTCCTCATCATCGCGGGCATAGCCACGCTCGCGGGTGGTGCGCAGGTGCCGCATCAGGCGATCACGGTCGACGATAGTATTCACCGTCGGCTGAGCATAAGGCGCCGGACCCAGTATTTCGTCGCAGCGCGATTCCCACGACCACGCCAATATTGCCTTGCCGGCCGCTGTAGAATGGGCCGGGAGCCGCTCGCCCCACCGCCCGCGCGTTCCCAGAGGGCCGTCGGCCTCAAGCCGTTCGATATAGACAATGTCAGACCGATCGAGGATGGCGAGATTGGCGGTCTGGCCAAGTTCGACGGAAATCTTTCGCAGCACGATCCGGGCGGATTCGCTGAGCCCGTTCTGCCGCACATAGCTGCTGCCGACCTCGAAGGCACCGATCGCGGTTCGGTAAAGCCCCGTTTCGACATCCTTCTCGACGAAATGGTGCACGCGCAGCGTTTCCAGCAGCCGCAGCGCCGTGCTCGGCGACATGCCGGCCTCGCGGCTGATGTCGATCAGCGAGCGGCCGCCGCCCTTCGCCACGAGCGTCAGCAGTATCAGCCCGCGTTCGAGTGTGCGCGTCAGAGCCGGCTTTTCGCCAGCTTCGTCTCCAGCGGCGATTACCTGTGCCTTAGGCGGCCTACCCATTCCAGAACTTCCCTCGCGATCATTTCCTCGCTGCCAGTGCACAGATAAGTTGTGCCCGGCAATACCTTTGTGCTCACCAGCGGGCTGGATGTCAGGTTCTGCGCCATTGACTCCAGCAGCCCGTTCACATCGCGCCCAAGCTTCACTTCATCCTCGCCGAACCAGGCGAGCACCGGCACCCGAATTTTGGTGAGCGCCGGCGGCCGCTGACCGTCGCCATAGAGATCGCGATGCAGCCGCTCGCGCGCGACCAGGACCTGAGCGCTGACCGTACTTGATACCACGCCGGGCCGGGTGCCCCAAGGCAGCAGGTCCATGCCGTGGCCCTCAGCGACCATGGCTTCCGCGCGGGCGTGGAATTCCGGCTTGACCATGTCGCGCACGATGGAGGCGCAGGAGACCAGCACCACGCCCCGCACCGCCGGCTCGTGGCGCTCGGAGAGGTGATAGATGATCTTCGAGCCGCCGAAGCCGTGCCCTGCCAGGACCAGATTGGCATAGCCCTCGGAGGCGGCGAAACGCAGCCATCCGTCGAGATCGGCCGTGCATTCGTGCATCAGTTCCCAGCCGGACCCGGCCAGCTTGGCCTCCGAACGCCCGCGCATCCAGACCCCGAAATCCTGCCCTCGGGTGTTCATGCTCAGGAATGCCACCTTCTGCGACGCCACCTGGCGACCGATCTCGACATATTCCGGCTCGCAGAAGCGCAGATGGATGCCGTGGACCCAGATGACCAGCGTCGACGCCTTCTTGCGACCGGCGGGCTCGAACAATGCGCCTGCCAGCGTGTAGCCGTCCGTCGACTCCGTGAAGACCAGACGTTCGGTGCAGGTGGTGCGGTCAGAGGATTTAGCTGTCATATTTCACCAGATGAAATGCATTTTCATTAGTTGACACGTTAGAATTCCTCCGTCAATCTCATCGCAACAACAAACACTATCGGGAGGCATAGGGATGAGAATCATTTCGTCAGCCTCCCGCCACGGGAGGCCTTTGCGTGAAGATCATCAAAGCGGAAATTACCTATTATCGTTGGCCGCGCCCCCAGCCGATCACCAATGGACTGCACACCTACACCGACGTCACGCTCGGCGTGGTGAAGCTGCATACTGACGAGGGTGTCACCGGAATCGGCATTTCCGGCGCCAAGCCGGGCGAGAAGGAACTCATCGCCACCTTCTGCGAACAGATCATCGGCATGAACCCGTTCATGAGCGAGGCGATCTGGAAGAAGCTCTGGAACCCCAAGATTTCCGGCCGTCGCGGCATGGAAACCCGTGCGCTCTCAGCCATCGACTTCGCGCTGTGGGACATCAAGGCGAAGGTCGCGAACCTGCCGCTTTATGTGCTGCTTGGCGGCGCCCGCGAGCGCATTCCGACCTATGTCACCGGCGGCTACTACACGCCCGGCAAGGGGTTGGACGGGCTGGGCGAGGAAATGGCCGGCTACGTCTCCCGCGGTGCCCGCGCGGTCAAGATGAAGGTGGGCGCCCTGTCCCCGCGCGACGACGCCGCCCGTGTGAAGCTGGTGCGCGAGGCCATCGGCCCCGACGTCAAGCTGATGGTCGATGCCAATTGCGCCTATACCTATTACGACGCCATCAGCTTCGGCCGTTTCGTCGCCGATTACGACGTGTTCTGGTTCGAGGAACCTGTTCAGCCCGATGATTATGAGGGCATGAAGAAGATTGCCGCGGCGGTGCCGGTGACGCTGGCGTCGGGCGAGAACGAATATACCAAGCATGGCTTCCGCGACCTCATCGCCACACAGGCCGTCGGCATCCTCCAGCCGGATGCCCGCTACACTGGCGGCATCACCGAGTTCATGAAGATCGCGGCGCTGGCGCAGGCTCATGGCCTGGACATCTGTCCCCATGGCGACCAGCAGACCCATCTGCATCTTCTCGCCGCGATCCCGAATGGCCTGATGATCGAGTTCTACCCGAAGGAATTCGATCCGATGTGGGGGCGCGTCTATCTCAATACGCCGGACATCAACGATGACGGCACGGTGACCGTACCGGGCGTGCCCGGGAATGGCTGCGAGCCCAACGAAAAGGAGCTCCAGAAGTACAAGGTCGCGTGAGCGATCCCGCACAAAGCCCCGTTCAATGAGGGCATATTGGGAGGAAACAATGAAGCATCTGAGTGCCGCCTGCCTTGCCGCATGTCTCGCGCTGTCGCCGTTCGCGGCAGCCAACGCCGCGCCGCCTTCATACTATCCCGCGGACTATTCCAGCATCGTCGAAGCGTCGAAAAACGAAACCGGCCTGACGGTCTATTCGAACATCGCGCTGTTCAACTGGGACCCGATCCTTGCGGCCTTCAAGGAAGAATATCCCTGGATCAAGGTCGAGCCGACCGACCTGAACGCCAATGAGGTGTTTGAGCGCTTTTATGCGGACCAGGGCGCGAAAACCAAGTCCGCCGATATCCTGCTTTCCGCCGCGCCTCTCGCCTGGCTGGAGCTGTTGCCGAAGGACATGATCGAGCCCTACAAGTCGCCGGAAATCGGGCATGTGCCGGACTGGTCCGTGCCCAATCCCGGCATCTATACCGTCTCCACCGATCCGTTCGTGATCGCCTATAACAAGCTGATGCTGCCGCAGGCCGACTGGCCGGACTCGATGAAGAAGATCGTCGACGTCACCACCAGCCGGCCCGCCGAGTTCAATCGCCGGCTGGGCACCTATTCGCCGACGGCGAGCGCGTTCACTCAGGCCATTTACTGGGGCATCATTAGCCTGAAGGGCGAGACCGCATTCGAATGGTTCGACAAGATTGGACCGATGACGGACACCTACCGCACGGCCGGCCCGATCGTCGAGAAGATCACCTCGGGCGAATACGTCATCGGCTATCTGGTTTCCTCGCAGGCCGTTCTCGGGCTGTTCAAGGATCCAAACCGCGAAAAGCTGATTGGCTGGGCGCTGCCCAAGGACGGCACCGTGGTCAACATGCGCAACATGGCGATCACCAAGAGCGCGAAAAGCCCGAACTCGGCGAAGCTGCTGGTCGACTTCATCCTCTCGCAGAAGGGCCAGACGGCCGTCGGCAAGGGCGGACTTGTCAGCTATCGCGGCGACGTCACCGATCCTGCGGCCATGCCCGGCGGGCTGAGCTATGACCGGATCGTCAGCCAGGTCGGCGCCGACAATGTGGCCCGTGTCACGCTGGACCCTGCCATGATGTCGGGCCTGCCCAAAATCGCCGGACGGCTCGACGCCGCCTTCCAGAAGAAGTGATCACTCGCGGGGAAGACGGGGCCGATGCGCCCGGTCTTCCCCGCAGGAGACCGGGATATGGCCTTCCTCAACATCCGTTTCGCGACGGCGGCCTTTTGCGTTGCGCTTTTTCTCTTCCTTATCTCGCCAGTTATTCCGATCGTCTATCAGGCGTTTCTGGACAAACCGATCTACGATGCCAGCGCGGCCTTCGGGCTCGGCAATTTCGGACGCCTGCTGTCGGACCGGGACTTTTTGGTCGCAACTGAGAACACCTTCTACTTCGCCGGCCTTTCCTCGGTCATTTCCATCGTGCTGGGTCTCTCGCTCAGCCTGATCTTCGAGCGGCTCAACATACCACTGCGCAAGACGCTGCGGCTGGTGTTCCTGGCGCCGATCTTCATCTCGCCGCTGATCCTCTCCTTCGCCTGGTCGATGCTTTACGGGCCGGGCGGCTATTTCTCGCTGTTCCTGCGCGCTAATTTCGGCTTCGGCCTGCCGAACCTCTATTCGCTGGGCGGCATGAGCCTGATCGCCGGCATCTCGCAGGCGCCGATCAGCTACTTGTTCTTCGCCGCTGCGGCCGCGAATATTCCCCATGATTTCGAACGCGCGGCGCGCACCGCGGGCGCCGGGCCGCTAACCACGATCCGCACCGTCGTCATCCCGCTGCTGAAACCCGCCATTCTCTCCTGCGTTGTGCTTAACTTCATGCTGGTGGTGGATTTGCTGGCGGTGCCGCTGATCATCGGCGAGCCCGCGCGCATTCAGGTGCTGGCGACCTACCTCTATACCAAGGGCCTCATTTCGGCTCAGGTCGACTATGGCATCGTCGCGGCGGCAGCCGTGTTCATGATCATCATTGTCCAGCTTATGGTCTGGATGCAGACGCGCTGGCTGGGAGATACCCGCCGCTATGTAACGGTGGGCGGACGCGCCGCGAAGACCGATCGGGTCAGCATCGGATCGAGAGGGTGGATGCTGACTGGCATCATCGGACTGTTCGTCGTGATGACCTCGATCGTGCCGACCGCCTTTCTGGTGCTGCGTTCGTTCTCCAGCCTGCTCTCGCCGCTCCTGCCGATCAGCGACGTGCTGACCCTGGAGAATTACGGGGTGATCTTCGGCCGCGAGCAATATGTGCGCAGCATCTACAACACCATGATCATCGCGTCGCTCGGCGGGTTTGCGGCTCTGGTCCTGACCTTCGTCGCGGCGGTGTTCGCGTATCGCACCCTGCCGTTCGCGCGCACCTTGATTGAACAGGTCGCGGTCATCCCGCGTGCTGTGCCGGGCCTCGTGGTCGGCCTCGGCTTCTTCTACGCCGTCATTCTGATGCCGGGCGGTGACGTGCTGCGGCAGACCATCATCATCCTGATGATCGCCTTCACCATTCGCTACTTCCCAACGGGTTTCAACGCGATGACGCCTGCCTTCCTGCAGATCGGCGGCGATCTCGATCGCGCGGTCCGGGTGTCGGGTGGCTCGCGCTGGGCCGCGGTGCGGGATGTAACGCTGCCACTGACCAAGTCCGCCCTTGTCGGCGCTTTCATGTTGTATTTTGTGCAGTTCTTCAAAGAGTACTCGGCCGCTTCGTTCCTGTTCAGTCCGGGAACCGAAGTGATCGGCACGACAATGCTTCAGCTCAATCTGGTCGGCCATCTCGGAAGCCTGGCGGCACTTGCCGTCATCCAGCTTGCGATCACGGTGCCGCTGGCCGTCGTCATCTATTCACGCGGGTAGCTCAATGAGTGCGATGATCACACTGAACGGTGTCACCAAGAGCTACGGCCCGGTGAACGTCCTCAATCCCATCAGCCTCAGCATCGAAGAGGGGTCTTTCACAGCGCTCCTCGGCTCCAGCGGCTGCGGCAAGACCACATTGCTCAATCTGATCGCCGGGCTCGACAAGCCGAGCGCGGGCGAGATCAGCATTGGCGGATCACGGGTGTATTCGTCGTCCGGCGGCGTGGATGTGCCGGCCGAGCGCCGCAATGTCGGCTATGTGTTCCAGTCCTACGCGCTGTGGCCGCATATGCGGGTGCTCGACAATATTGCCTATCCGCTGAAGTTGCGGGGCATGGGCCGCACCGAGCGCCATGCGGCGGCGCGGGAGATGCTCGCCCGGCTCGACTTGATCCCGCTGGCCGAGCGCTATCCGTTCGAACTGTCCGGCGGACAGCAGCAGCGTGTGGCGATCGCACGTGCGCTGGTGTTCCAACCGAAGGTTCTGCTGTTGGACGAGCCGCTCTCGGCGCTTGACGTGCAACTGCGCGAACGGGCACGCAGCTGGCTGGCCAAGCTGCAGGCGGAGCTGAAGCTCACGACGGTCATCGTCACGCATGACCATGTTGAGGCGCTGTCGCTCAGCGACCGGGTCATCCTGCTGCGCAATGGCGATGTCGAGCAGGACGGATCGGCGAACGAGGTCTACGACGCCCCGCGCACCGCCTATGCTGCGGATTTCGTCGGCGGTGCCAATGCATTCGACGCCGTGGTGGAGTCGGTCGACAAAGCCGGCGGGCGTGTCGGGATCCGTCTCGACACCGGAGATCGCCTCGTTCTGGAAGGGCGGCTCATGGAAGCCGGTACCAAGGCGCGCATCGCTATCCGCCCGCGGAAACTTCAGGTGGTGGATTCACAGGCCTCCGCTCTCCAGGGGTCGCTGCTTCTGCCGTTCGAGGTCAGCGCCACTCTGTTCCAGGGCAATGACTGGGAGGTCGTCGGCACGACGCCGCTTGGTGAGATGCGTGCCGTGACGCCACGGGCACCGAAACAGGGCGCCCCGCTTTTCGTCGGCATTCATCCCGAAGACTGCCGGCTGCTGTTGTCCTGACCCGCATCATGGCACCGACCGGCGGCGGGCAAGTCCCGTCCGCATCCGCGAAGGAGACGACGATGAACCATGAAACCGTCTCGCTGCGGGAGCGGGTGAAGCTGCCCCCGGACCCGGCGCTGGTCGAGGCCTATTACAAGCCGGCGATCTCGTATGGCGCGAAATACCTGTTCCCGGAAGAGATGCGGATCCACGTCGCCCATGGCCTGATGCTCGCGCGGCAGGCCATCGTCTCCCCCAGTGACATGGTGGCGATCTTGAAGGTGGTGGCCGAGCTTCAGGCCGCCGGGCCCGAGGCGCTCGATATCGACTATCTGCAGGAGGATCTCTACTCCTATTCGGAGCGCTACATCGTCAGCCGGCTCGGAGCCGATGTCGGCGGGCGCCTTCACACCGCCCGCAGCCGTAACGATCTTAATGTGACGGCCTGGCGCATGGTGCTGCGCCGCCGCCTGCTTGCCGTGGCAGAGGCGGTTTCCGGCCTGCGCGAGACCTGCCTGACACTGGCGGATACCCATGCCGACACCATCATGCCCGGCTATACGCACACCCAGCATGCGCAGCCCATGTCGCTCGGCTACTACTTCCTCGCCTATGCCGACGTGCTGGAACGCGACGCCGCGCGGCTGGCCGGCGCGCTCGACCGCTGCGACCGCTGCCCGCTCGGCGCCGGGGCGCTGACCACTACGGCTTTCCCCATTGATCGCGACTACACCGCCGAACTGCTCGGCTTCCCCCGGCTGGTGGAGGTCGCCTATGACGCCGTCTCCGCGCGCGACGATGCCCATGAGACGGTTTCCGCACTGGCGATCATGATGACCGGCCTGTCGCGCGTGGCGACCGACCTACAGGAATGGAACACGCTTGAATATGGCTTCATCGAGCTAAGCGACGCGTTCTCAAGCGTCAGCTCGATCATGCCGCAGAAGAAAAATCCGCAGGGATTGGAGCATATCAAGGCGGCGGCGGCCTATGTCACCGGCGCGCTGACCACTGTGCTCGCCAGCAGCAAGAACACGCATTTCGCGGATGTGAATGACGGCGTCACGGCGCTCAATGCCAGCACGATCGACGCCGTCGACCGCACCATGCTGGCCGTGGCCGTCGCCAGAGGCGTGTTCGAGACCTTTGCCGCGCGCCCCGACATCATGCTGCACTCAGCCGAGATAGGCTTTGGCACGGCAACCGAGCTTGCCGACATTATCGTACGCGAGACCGGCCTGTCGTTCCGAAAGGCCCACAACATCGTCGGATGGGTGGTGCGCGAGGCGCTGGAGAACAAGCGCACCGCGCTTTCACTCACCGCCGGCGACATCACGCGAGCCAGCCAGGCGCTCTTCAACGTGCCGTGCGACCTCTCTGAGGAAACCGTTCGCCGCGCGCTGAACCCGCGCGACAACGTGCTCGCCCGCACCGTCCAGGGTGGCCCTGCGCCCGCCAATGTTCGGGAGATGGTGTCGCGCCGACGCACGGGGCTGGCCGCGGAGAACCAGAGAATTCGTTTCGTCCGGCAGCGCCTCGACGACGCAGATCAACGGCTTGCGGACGCGGTTCTACAGCTTGGCTAATCCAGCCGCGACGCCGACGCCCATCGGTTTTCCAGCTTCGAGCCGCCACCCCAATGAATAGCGGCTGGTTCAGCGCACACAGGCGAGGCGCTTCCGAGACAGAGATCATAAGTAGAAAATTCCATCCGGACCAAAAAGCCGGGAGCACGTCACTACGGCGAAGCGCACGATCCTTCCGACAGGAATGTTCCGCCGAGGGTTCTCGTCCAGCGCCGTGATGATGCGATCAAGCTCATCCTGCGTCGGCCGGCGATCCCGCTCCTTGCCTTTCCCGATTAGGCCGAGCCGCTTCAGGGCGATGCGCGCGAGATCGAGGGGTTCGGTCGAGAGGGTCACGCCGTGGACCGCGGCAGCGTGGGAAAGCACGGTCTTGATGTATCCGAAGTCCATGCTCACCGTGACCGGGCCAGCCCCTTCCTTCGCGCGGTCCTTGCCGTATTTGATAAGGCGCTCGCGGTCGAGCTCGCCGATCTTCAAAGTGCCGAGCGCCTCGTTGATGGCGGTGAGGCAGAAGTCCTTGGAACGGCCGATCCTGATCCCCACCTCGGCCATGTCCTGGCGGTGGAGCGCGACGAGATCACGGAAGCGTTTCGCGTCACGCGACCTGCGCGTGACGGCGGATTCCTGGCGATCGATGCGACGCTCCATGTCGAGCGCCCATTCCTCGGCATCCTTGCGGCGCAGGCATGTCTCGCCGACGTACCGCCGCTTCCGGCGGATTGGTCTCTCCAAAAGCCGGCTTTTAGTTTAGTGAAGTGGTTAATCCGTGTGTGCGCCGAGCGCACTCACGCGTCGAAGAATCGGAAAATGGGGCCTATCGTGGCAAAAAGCGCGTATACACGACGCGGCTCAGATCCCTGAAAATACAAATAATGTATAAAAATCAATCGTTTAGGTTTGCCGTGGCACCTATGATGGACTGGACGGATCGGCATTGCCGCTCCTTCCATCGGGTCCTCACGCGCCATGCGCTGCTCTATACCGAGATGGTCACCGCCAATGCCGTGATCTTTGGCGACCGCGACCGGCTGATCGGCTTCTCCGACACCGAGCAGCCGGTGGCGGTGCAACTCGGCGGATCGGATCCGGGCGCGCTGGCGCAGGCTGCGGCCATCTGTGCCGAGCGGGGCTATGTCGAGATCAACCTCAATGTCGGCTGTCCGTCCGACCGGGTACAGGGGGGCAATTTCGGCGCCTGCCTGATGCGTGATCCCGCGCTGGTCGCTTCCTGCGTGGGGGCGATGAAAGAGGCCGTGTCGATTCCGGTCACCGTCAAATGCCGCATCGGCGTCGACGAGCAGGATCCCGAAATCGCACTCGATGCACTGGCCGATGCGGTGCTGGCGGCGGGGGCGGACACGCTCACCGTCCATGCCCGCAAGGCATGGCTGGAGGGCCTGTCGCCGAAGGAGAACCGGGACATTCCCCCGCTCGACTATGATCGCGTCTACCGGCTGAAGGCGCGCCTGCCGCAGGTGCCGGTAATCCTCAATGGCGGCATCGGTTCACTGGAGGACGCGCGCGCCCATATGGCGCATGTCGACGGCGTGATGCTCGGCCGTGCCGCCTATCACGAGCCTGAACTGCTGCTCGGCGTTGACGCAGCGTTCTTCGGAGAGGAGCCGCCTCATGCCGACGCCTTCGCGGCGGTGGAGGCGTTCGAACCTTACGTGGCGAGCCATGTCGCGGCGGGCGGACGGCTGCATGACGTCACGCGGCACATGCTGGGTCTGTTCACCGGACGGCCGGGCGCGCGGGCGTTTCGGCGCCGGCTGGCGATCGAGGGCGTGCGGCCGGGCGCGGGGCTTGACGTGCTGCGCGCGGCGGTGGACGAGGTGCGGCAGGCCGAGCGCCGGCGCGAACAGGTCGCGTGAGCGGACCGGGCCGGGGATAGTGATATGCTGGGCGGGCTTGATCTGAGCGGGATACCCCTTGAACAGGCCCTGTGGCTGTCCGGCGCCCTCATCGGCGCGGGATTGGCCACCGGCATTCTCGCTGGCCTGTTCGGTATCGGCGGCGGCGCGATCCTGGTTCCCGTGCTGTACGAGGTGTTCGGCGCCATCGGCATCGGCGAGGTCGAGCGCATGCACCTGTCAGTCGGTACCGCGCTGGCGATCATCGTGCCCACCGCGCTCCGGGCCTATTTCGCCCACCGCACCCGCACCAAGACTAATGGCGAGATCGTGCGCCGATGGGCGGCGCCGATCGTGATCGGCGTGATCACGGGCAGCTCGCTGGCAGCGATTTCGCCGGACCGGGTGCTGCAGGTCGCCTTCGTCGCTTTCGCGGCACTGATGTCGTCGCGGCTGCTGTTCGGCGGCGACCGTTGGGTGCTCGGCGACACGCTGCCTGGCCGGCTGGCGATGAACCTCTATGGCTTCGGCATCGGCGTGGTCGCTCCGCTGATCGGTATCAGCGGCGGCGGCATCGCAACCGTGGTGCTGACGCTCTATAAGGTGCCGATCCACACCGCGATCGCCACCTCGGTCGGGCTTGGCGCGCTGATCGCGGTGCCGGGTACCATCGGCTACATCATCTCGGGCCTGCCGCATCTGGCGCAGCTTCCCCCGCTGTCGCTCGGCTATGTCTCGCTGCCCGGCGCG
The DNA here is from genome assembly GCF_047501495.1 of Ancylobacter sp. G4_0304. Lineage (NCBI taxonomy): Bacteria > Pseudomonadati > Pseudomonadota > Alphaproteobacteria > Hyphomicrobiales > Xanthobacteraceae > Ancylobacter > Ancylobacter sp. G4_0304. The sequence goes on from NZ_JAZDRM010000002.1 coordinate 231,762, forward strand.
CTGATCGTTGGCGGCTTCGCGACGCTCGCTGCCCCGCTTGGCGCGCGGCTCGCCCATGCCTTTACCCGCCGCCAGCTCGAAGTCGGGTTCGGCTTGTATCTGCTGATCGTCGGGCTGCGCTTTGTGGTGGTGCTAGCGGGCTTCTGAGGTTGGCTAGTCCGGGATTTCCGTGTCCGGCGTGCGCCAGGACAGATGCTGGCCGCCATCGACCGCGATCATCTGGCCGGTGACACTGGAGGCATGCGCCAGATAGAGCACGGCGTCCGCCACCTCCTGCGCCGAAGGGCCGCGACCGAGCGGCATCATCGCGCCTTGCCGTGCGAAATCCTCCGCGCTCTGGCGGACATTGGCGAAGGTGGGCCCCGGCGCCACCGCATTGACCCGCACCCGCGGCGCCAGCGCCTGGGCGAGCAGGCGGGTCTGGGTCCAGAGCCCGTTCTTGGTGAGGCTGTAGGAAAGATACAGCGGCGTCGGCTTCAACACGCGCTGGTCGACGATGTTGATCACCGCGCCCTGCGCCCCTGTCGGCAACTGGGCCGCGAGCGCGCGGGCCAGAAAGGTCGGGGCTCGCAGATTCACCGCGAAATGGCGGTCCCACAGTGCGGTGTCGAGGTCCTCCACCGCGTCCGGGTGGAATTCAGAGGCGTTGTTGACCAGCAGCGTGACCGGGCCGAGCGCAGCGGCAGCCGGCACCAGCGCTTCGACCGCCGTCGGATCCGCCAATTCGGCGGGCAGCACGACGCAACGTGCGCCCAAGGCCTCGATCTCTGCGCACGCTTCGGCGTCGCTGGGGCGTGGATGGCGCACATGGATGGCGACATTGTAGCCAGCCTGGGCGAGGGCATGGCTGATGACGCGTCCGATGCGAACCGCGCCGCCGGTGACGAGGGCGACCGGGCGGGTGG